>CAMAQX010000148.1 GCA_945860455.1 Lishizhenia tianjinensis | reverse complement strand
ATTCAATTTTTGCCGATTTATTTCTAATTATTCATCAATTAGCGCTGTCCACAAGGATAATTTTCCACTATCCATTCTTGGCCAAATTGGTCTTATTTTACCATTGTGCGCAGCAATATTGAGATAATCACCAATAAATACTGATTGAGTCGGTATAAACGGTTTTTCTGAAATACACGTTTCAACAAATGACATTCCACCATCGGTTGATTTGCACCATACCACATCCGTTTGGTTGTCTGTGTATTTTCTTCTGTCGAAATAAACAAAATGTAAATAACCCGTGATTTGATCAATCGTCATCCAAGTAAAAAATTGATGTTTCCCCGATTTGTCTTGGTTTACACGAATTGGAGCTGACCATGTTTCTCCTTGATCAGTAGATTTCATCAACCAAATATCTGTATCTGTATCTCCATTTCGCTGATCAGCCCAATTAATATAAAGCGCTCCCCTATTAGGACCATTACTTTGATCACATACCAAAATAGGCAATCCATTACAACGGTTGATTCCAGGTACATTTATCGTCCAACCTCCAGGATGATCTGTAATCAATTTTTCTTTTGGAAGCCAAGTTTTACCTTCATCCAACGATTTTTGAAAAACTAAGCCTTTTGGTCCGGTCCAGGCAACATAAATCTGTCCATTCGGCCCAAATGCGGGCACGGCACCTTCAACAGTTTCATCATCATCCATACAATCACCTGAAAATTTATTTATGCGCAACGGATCGCTCCAATTTTCACCTTGGTCCTTTGAAATTGAGAACATAATATTTGATGAATCTTCAGGTTCCATAGAATCATACCTGTCAAATTGGGTCCAAGTTAAAGCCAATGTATTAGAGGAAGGATGTAAGGCTACCCAATGTTTATCCTGTGCTTTTGATCCATTTGGTTTCGGAAAAGTACCTTCAGAAAAAGGCTGATCAATAGTTTGCGCAACTTGACATACAATGCGATCAATCCAAGACGTTTTTTTATAATCTGCCAAATGAAAATAGAATACTTTTCCAGACCTATCAAATGTAAGGACAGGATCTCCCCAAACACCATAAGGACTTGTCAAACTTTTGTTTACCCAAGTATTTCCACCATCTTTTGAATAATGATAATTGTTTAAAATGGAACCAGCGACTACTTCATTCGTATTCAATGGATTTATCGCAATGGATGGTTCACATACTTGAAAATGTGTTTTTGAATTCCAGTTTTTCGTGATTTCAATGTTCTTGTAAATTTGACCTTGGCAGGACGAAAAGACTAAAACAGTTAAAACACTAACGCAGCCAATAATTTCGGAATATCTTTTGTTCTTCATTTTTTGTTGTTGTAAAAGAAAACTGTGGCTTTTCATAGGTGAGTATTTTCACATTGGTAGAAAACAAAATATCATCTCGGTTTATTAATAATTCAACTTGTTCATTTTCCTTCAACGCATTCATTGTTCCTTCCAAAGAACCTTGATCTACTCGAAAACCATTGCAAGCAATTATTTCATCATTGACGCTAATTCCTGCTTTTTCTGCTGAAGAACCTGAACGAACGCTTTTTACAATAACGTTTCCGCCTTCTTGTTTAACAGACGCTCCAAAAGATGGCTTTTTAGTTCCCGTGTAAGTAACATCGATTCCAACTTTGGAAAAATATTCTCCATATGGAATAATCTCTGTGCCATCAATGTATTTAGCATAAAAGGTGGTTAAATCCATTTCCAGAAATTTCTCCAATTCCATTTTGAATTCTTTATCAGAAATGCCCCGATTAAGTTCTTTCGCATATTTTATATAAACAGAACGCATAAAATCATCCAAACATTTCTTCCCTTTGTATTTATCAACTATCAAAACATCAAAAATTGCAGCAATTATTTGACCTCTTGAATAATAAGTCATTGTTGTGTTGGATGAATTTTCATTCGGTCGATAGGCTTTAATCCAAGCATCAAAACTAGCATGTGCAACAGATTGAACTCTTGAACCAACTGATCCTTCCACATAATTAATTGTATTTTGCATTTTAGAAACGAATTCCTCCTGAGACATAAATCCTCCCCGACGCATGATTAATTCATCATAATACGAGGTAAATCCTTCCATTACCCATAGTAAACTTGTGTAATTTTCTTTATCGTAATCAAATGGACCTAATTCAATAGGACGGAATCGTTTAACATTCCATAAATGAAAATATTCATGAGCCACCAAGTTTAAAAAACCCAGATATTCAGCACCTGAATACGACCATCGGTTTACACTTAGAGTGGTGGAATTCAAATGCTCCAGTCCTCCTTGACCATCTACCACGTTGTGAACGATAAATAAATACTCCTTATTTGGATTTTCACCAAAAACTTGTGTTTCGGCTTCAATAACCTTTGGCATATCCACTTTTAGCTTTTCAATATCATAATTCCCATCCCCGAACATTGCAACTGTGTGCTTAACACCCGCAGCCATAAATTGAAATTCGACTTGATTCCCAATTTCAATGGGGCAATCTATTAAGTGGTCATAATTTGAAAAATCAAATGTTTTGTTGCTATCTGATGAAACAGAAATTTTTGCCTTAGGTAGAGCCGTCGAAATAACATTGAATTCGCGAAAGGGTGTAATCTCTAATTGTCCCGGTAAATTTTGATGGTTACTCACATACATAAAGACTCCCGATCCGCTTACGAATCCATGTGTCAAATCCAAGAAACTCGTTCTAACACTCAATTCAAAGGCATATACTTGGTAGGTAATTGATATTCTTTTTCCTTTTAATGCATTCTGAAGCTGCCAAGTATTCTTAGCGGTTTTTACTGTTTTAATTGCAACTTTGTTTTCATTAAAGGCGAGGACCTGATTAACATTCTTGGAGAATTCCCTAACTAGGTAAGAACCGGGTGCCCAAACAGGCATTTTTATTTCAAGTTGCTTCTCTTTGAATCCCTCCAAAATCATTTCAACCTCAAAATAATGGCTTTGCGGGTTGGGCATTTTTAATTTATAATTAATCTTTTGACCAAACAATAAGACTGAATTAATCAGTGCAACTAGTGTAAATAGAAATTTTTTCATTGTTATAAATGGGGTAATAATTTTTCTAGTGCAATTCCGCGAGAACCTTTCAATAAAATAAAATGATCTACTAAAATTGTTTGTTGAAAAAAGGAGATACAATCATTTATACTTAAAAATTTTCGGGTCGCTTTATTATTTTCCAATTCATAAAACAAAGGCCCAACTGTAAAATATAATGCATTCTCCTCATTGAGGTAATTCAAAATCTCGGTGTGCTTTTCATCAGAAACCGTTCCTAATTCGAGCATATCACCTAATATTAACACCTTATTTGATGCTTCCATTTGAAAAAAACTTGTAATTGCAGAAAGCATGCTAGAAGGATTTGCATTATAACAATCAACTAATAATTTATTCTTGGCTGTAACAGTAATTTGTGATCTATTGTTTGACGGAACATATGCTTCCAAAGATGAGTTAATTTTACTTTCAGGAACGTTAAATAATTTACCAAATCTAATGGCAGCGAGGAAATTATACAAATTGTACCCCCCAAATAAATGCGTTTGTACAACATTCCTTATTTCTAAATCATCCCACCAAGCAAAGTTCAAATACGGGTTCAATTGAAGAATTTCTCCTTGTATTTCACTTTTCTCACGAATAGAGTATGAACCATGTTCTATGTTATTTGGTAAATTGGTCATCAAAGCTTCATCATCCGCATTTACAATTAGAAATCCATTTTGCTTGGATATAGACTGGAACAATTCCAATTTTGTTTTTAAAACTCCCTCAAAATTTCCAAATCCTTCTAAATGAGCAGCACCAATATTTGTGATTATTCCATGAGTGGGTTCGGTAATTTCACATAACTCAGAAATATCATAGGGTTTATTCGCGCCCATTTCAATGATTGCAATTTCATGGGTTGAGTTTACAGTTAAAAGTGTTAATGGCACCCCAATGTGATTATTCAAATTCCCTTTTGTTGCTAACACATTAAAATGGCTACTTAGAACTTGATAAATTAACTCTTTGGTAGTTGTTTTTCCATTTGATCCTGTGATTCCTATAAATGGAATATTAAATTTTTTTCTATGATGATTTGCCAATTTCTGAAGAAAAACTAAAGCGTTGGGAACATAAAATATAGTTTCGTCATCCGCATAGTTTTCTTCATCCACGATAGCGTATTTTGCACCGGAATCAATTGTGCTTTTTGCAAAAGCGTTACCGTTGAAATTATTTCCATTTAACGCAATAAACATACCGTTTTGTTGTACGTTACGACTATCCGTAAATACTCCAGATGTTTTATAATAGAGTTGAAATAATTTGTGCATAAATAAAAAAGGCCTGTTAAACAGGCCTTAAAAATACTAATTATGATTTTCTTTTTTTCTTTTTACCGTAATTTTTTCCGGTTGGACTTCCCACTCGATCCATCGCACATCGGAAACCAATGTTTCGTGTAGATTGTGTTTCATCCAAGAACCTTCTTGTACCACAACCTAACCAATACGCATTGTCTTCCCAAGAACCACCTTTGTACACTCGTGTTCTATCAGAAACTAGTGTTGTAGGAGTTCCTTTATTCCAATCGGAATTATTGATCTTTGAACCATCTAAATTATATCTTTCATGGTCGTTTTGATACATTACTAATTTCGGGTCTCTTTTACCAAGATTAATATCTTTTTTACGTGCATCATTTTGATAGAATATAGAAGACTCAATATCACCGTCCATGTAGTCAATATAATCGTCTTTACGATAGTTCAATCTACCTAAGTTTTCTTCCTCTGTAACACGGCGATAACGCATTTGGCCTTCCGTTTCAGAAATGTATTCTGTTAATCCATTTCTCAACACCGCAATCATTGTTGTTAAAGCAGGATCATCTAAATAATTTGGAAACAACCGCGTTATATAAGCATCATTGAATACACGCCCCCACAAACCTCTGTTTATTAAGCGGGTAGCTTCCGTCGTTCTTAAATTGTTCGTTAAATAAATTGCTGAATCTAACCAATAATGAACTGAATCAATAAATTGCAGCTCTTTTTTGTATTGAGAACCTTTGATATTATAAACATCCAAATTATTTCCTGATGAAATAAACAATTGATCAGGGTTCACTCCTTTTCTTGATTCTGCAGCATGTTTTGATTGAGCTTTAGCGTTTATTCCATTAAAATCTAATGGCTTTTTGTCTAAAACATTAAATTCAACCGTATAAGAATATTTTTGCAACGGTGTTGTTCCTGGTTTCTCCACATTAACAACAATAGAATATTTTCCTGCCGGCATATTATATTTAGCTTTAATAACACCTGCTGAATCAATTTCAAAATATTTCTTGTCTCCATTAATTTTAAAATTCAGATTTTTTTTAGCCGGCGTTTTATTGATTAAATCTCCTTTCGGAGCCTCGCTTGAAAAAGGATAATTTAACGTATCTAATTTACATGAGGTAATTATATCATTTTCATAAAAGAATTCAAAATCTGTTTCTGCAACACCATTTCCTTGTCTATCCAAAGGATTCCATTCTTTTTTATTTGCACCATCACTACCCGCAATTCGTTGATAACGAACACGTTCAAAGTCTAACACATATTGTTTCATTCCATGAACATCATAACGAATTCGATCGTTTTTCATAGCATCATGAACACCTATTGTAGTTGTCAACTTAGTTGTGTATACATTTCCTCTAAAAGGGCTAAAACCATCCACATCATCTAATGAGTTTGGTCGGTAAACATCTTGAACCCACTCAGAAACATTTCCTGCCATATGGAATAATCCAAAATCATTTGGCCAAAAAGATTCAACTGGGGCTGTTGGTGCAGCACCATCATTTAGATTACCTGCAATTCCCATGTAATCACCTGAACTTCGCATGAAATTAGCTTGAATTGACCCTTGAAATTGTTCCTCTTCACGTCTCACCCAGTGACCATTCCATGGATACGTTCTGCGGTCCGTATAATTTTCAGAATTTTCCTGTAAGTTCCCAATTAAGCCTGTTGCAGCATATTCCCATTCTGCCTCGGTTGGAAGCCGGTAGTTTGGCAATAATATTCCATCTTCCATACGAACGATTCGCGCTCCGTAATTCCCTTGTCCTCCTTTATTTACTGAGCGTGCACTTGGGTTATAATTTCTCAAACGACGTCCATTGTCTGGCTGTGATTTTTGGGTAAAATCTTTATCAACTCCACCCTCAGTATTGGATAATTCTTCTTCTTCAAGTTGAGCAGCATCTTGTTCTTCAATAGAAGCTTGATATT
>CAMAQX010000147.1 GCA_945860455.1 Lishizhenia tianjinensis | reverse complement strand
GACTATTAATTAAAATAGCACCTAAAATCAATGGAGTAACGTATTTAATTATAAACTTATAGGCTTTTGGGACTTTAATTTCGGCTCCCATATTGATTTCAGCCCACCCTTTATCCATTCCAAATACCCAGGCAAACAATATAATTTCTGCAAAGGCAAATACAACAAGAGATACTGTTCCAGCCCAATAATCAAACTCGTCAAAAACACCATAGTTATAAAACAATACGGTTGGTAGACCTAATATCAAAACTAATCCTCCAAACATCCATGCGGCATTACTTTCCTTCCAATTAAATTCATCGCGTAAAAATGCCATAACAGGAGTTCCCATTGCTAATGAAGATGTTATTCCCGCAAAAAACAATAATCCAAACCAAGCAATCCCCGCAATGACGGACATAACAGTTCCCCATTGTTCAAACAAATAAGGTAGCGTTTGAAAACCTAATCCAAAGCCACCACCTTCTTTCACTAAATCTTGAACACCCTCTATTCCCAAGTAACCAATAGATATTGGAATAAGTATCGCAGAACCCAACACTATCTCAACAAATCCATTCATCCAGCCTGCGCTCATTGCATTCAAAGCAATATCATCTTTTTTTCCAACATAGGAAGCATAACATTGAATGGACCCCATCCCGATAGAAAGGGTGAAAAATATTTGACCTGCTGCAGCCAGCCATACTTTGGTATTCCATATAGAATCAAACTTGGGCTCCCATAAAAACTCTAATCCTTTAAATCCATCTTCAATAGCACCAAGTTGCCCCTTTTCAATAGTAATTGCTTTGTATGCTAGAAAAACGCCAAAAAGAATTAATAATGGCATACCAATTTTGGACGCTTTCTCAACGCCACCGCTCAATCCTCTTGACAAAATCCATGTGTTCATGTAAAGGCATAATACCCAAAATAATATAGGCATAACGGAATTTAATGAAGTATATTCCCCAAAGAAACCAGCTACTTGATCTTGAGTCTGACCATCAAATGTCCCTACGATACTCTGCCACATGTATGACAATGTCCAGGACTCCAAATAGCAGTAATATGCAGCAACGACAAGATTGGTAAAAATCCCGAACACTCCGATGTATTTCCACAAAGCGCGTTTATCCATTTCATGTAAAATGAATGGTGTACTATGATTACCCTTATTACCACCAAATCGACCAATAGACCATTCTACAAAAAGTAACGGAATCCCCATCAATAGAAAACACACTAAATAAGGAATAATAAAGGCTCCTCCTCCATTTTGAATCGCTTGTATTGGAAAACGGATGAAATTACCTAATCCAACAGCATTTCCCGCCATTGCTAAAACCAATCCAACCCTAGATCCCCAACCACTTGCTTCTTGTCCTGACATAGTTTAATTTATTTGAGAATCACGAAGATACAATTTTACTTCAAAAATGCTAAAGTTTCTTCAAGTGTTTTTGGATTGTACCCTAATTCATTTTTTGCTTTTGTAAGGTCGAAACCAGTTTTTGGTGGCCTTTTAGCCGGTTGATTCAAAGTTGAGCTATCTGTTTTATTTATTGAATCGGAATTAAAATCATAAAATCGGGCTACACGACTTACTATTTCGAATATTGACATTGTTTCTGGTCCAGAAATATGAAAAATCCCTCTTTTTGACAGCTCACAAATTCGAATACATGCCCATGCTAAATCGTCAGCCCATGTCGGCGCACGAAATTGGTCATCAATAATATTCATTTCTTGATTTTTCGCCAATGCCTCTTTAGCCCAACAGACTATGTTGTTTCTGGAAAGATTTTCTCCTTGTCCATAAACAATAATTGTCCGAACTATCGACCAGTTTTCAAATTCAGCACCCAACAATAGGTTTTCAGCATCAACTTTTGATTGAGCATAAAGGCTCAAAGGATTTGGTTCATCCTCTTCCGAGTAATTTCCTTTAACCCCATCAAATACAAAGTCGGTTGAAAGTAATTGAAAATGAATATTATTCTTTTTACATTCCTCCCATAAATATCGTGTAGATGTAACATTTAACTCTTGACAACCAATTGGATCCAATTCGCATTGATCAACGTTTGTCATAGCAGCGGTATGAATAACATGTGTAGGCATGTAATCAACAATACAACGCTCTACTTGATTTACATCCCTAATATCCCCTGAAGAATAGTTTTCTTTTGGACAAAATGAATTTCTGTTTTCGCCGAGTGATGTTGCAAGAAAATTAATTTTCCTATTCAAACATTGATTGACGATTTTTTGACCCAACAAACCGTTAGATCCGGTAATTAACAACTTCATAGCCTCACAAATTCATATAAATTTTATAACTCCCAAATCGTACTTTTCTTTTTGCGCTCCAATTTGAAATAATGTTTATGTTCTAAAATCCAATGTGTTGCAAAATACAAAACCAATGGTGATCCTAAGGTGAAAAAAGAGGTGTAAATAAATGCAATTCTCACACGTGATGAATCTAAGCCTAACTTTCGGCCCCACCACTTGCATACACCAAATGACTTAAACTCAAAATAAAGTAATATTTTCTGAATATTTTTACTAATCATGAATTAATAATTTTCATTCCAACTGCACAATTCAAACATTTCTTAGCTAAGCAAAATTCGTTATAAATTTCCAATAAGGCCTGAGAATCGAAGGAATTATTTGCAACAAATCCGAGCTCCTTCATTTTTGAAACTGTATTATTTTTTTCTGGAGGTAATATCGTTAAAATATCAAATGCTTTTTCTTGCAATTGATCGAAGCCAGTATGTTTAGCCCTTACAAATAAATAGGGGACTACAGCATTAATTAATAATAAATTTTGTGTGTCAAAGGAGATTGAGATATCCAGTTTTTGGATGTATTTACGAAACTGAAAAACGAACTCTTCAGGGGATAAATCAATCAACTCATGTAATTTAGAGACTATCGGAATAATATTGGCAAATTGCATCAATCTTTTTTCTGGAAAACTAGCTGGTCGCATCCCTTTTCTCTTATAATTTACAAATACCTTGGATAATTCGGATTGATTTGATAAATCCAAACCACGATGAGAAGCAATCGTTAGTTTTCTTTGTTGGTTATTCAATTGTTCAATAAATGAAAAGGGCAGGTTTTGCGCCAAATATTCAAATGCAAATTGATTTACCTTACCACCTATTGCTTTTGAAAAAAGTGTATACGCAAGCTGATTAATATCCTGATCAATCAGTAAGGCTGTTTTTCGTTCCAATCGAATAAATACAGAGGCATCTATCATTTGCCTCAAATAGATTGAATCAATATTACTTATCAATCGTTTACAAGGGAAAATGGTAATTGACTTTTGAAATTTCGAAAAATTCTCCATTAAATTTTGTCGAACTCTATCTTTGAGTTCCAAAACAGGGACCTCCCAACCATTTATTTCAACAGAGCAATCATTCTCCCACACAACGTGTAAAACAACATTGTTGTATGCAACATCTTTTTGATGGTTGTGCTTATACCAATCAGACGACTTTATGTGTATTTCAATATTGCCTGACCAATCAATATCATCTATTTTAACACGAGCATTCAAAAAATCTGGACCACTTTCATTTGAGTTGTAAATCCCATAATCTTTAATGATGATAGTTCCTCCATCAAAAAGTCTCAAATTAGAATGCTCGAATAACTTCAACTTCCAAACCAACTGTAAAAACTGCTCTTTCATAATACTAAAACTATATTCTGAATATACAAAAAATCCCGCTAAAATTAGCGGGATTTGAAATTAATATTTTAAATAACTTTTATAATTTCTTTTTTTCTTGGCTTCTTCCATCGTTTCAGGATCTGCTGTTGGATTGAAATCTTGTCTAACAACTTCAGCTGTTGTGCGACGATTTAACTGATGAAGATATTCAAATTTCTTCGGCTCAGTAGTTTTAAATTGATTAATATACTCTTCAGTTAAAACCACTTCAACTCCTTGGTCATCTTTCCATTTTCTTGGCTCTTTCTCACCTCTACCTTCAGGAATAATTCTTCTTGGATCGACACCCAAATCTACCAATGCCGTATAATATGCTCTTGCGCGATTTTCAGAAAGTGTTTGGTTACGATCATCCGCGTCACGTGCATCTGTATGTGAGAATATTTTAATTACAACATTTGGGAAATTATCTAATTCTTCTTTCACTTTAGCAATAGAGTCAATTGAATTACAAGTTGCATCATTTATAAATGTCCATTGACTACGAACATACTGAACTTCATTCAATACAATATCTCTTAACGGTAACAAGGAAATTTCTACGAGAAAGCTTTTGCTGCCAGTCACCCCAACTGTTGTAATCGTTGTTCCTCTTACATCATTCACATATCCTTCTTTTGACGCAATGATTTTGTAGGTTTTGTTTCCGATAATAATTCTATTTTTAGATGCATCAGTTTCCCAACCAGTTTTACCTTTTCCATTTGTGTTTTTAGTGTCATTAAATTCACCATCTACCTCAGTTAAAACTACAGCTGCGTCCTCAATTCTGGTTTTAGTGCCACGTTCATATACGATGATATTTAAATCGTACAATATTTCAGGCATTTTGTAACTGTATATATCCGGTGAATATTCACCATTTGGACCTTTGCGTTCAGATGTAAAATATCCGGTTGTACGATTCATATCGTAAATAGCATAATCATTACTTTGACCATTAATTGGCGAACCTAAATTCTCTGGTACACCCGTCCATGTATTTGCTACCGCATCTGGTGCGACTACAAATATATCTAGTCCACCAAAACCTGGGTGACCATCAGACGCGAAAAATAATTCTCCATTTGAACCTAAGGTAGGGAATAATTCATTTGCTGGTGTATTGATTTTCGGTCCTAAATTCTTAACTCCATCCACAGTGAATTTTTTTGTCTTTTTATCAATACTCAATACAACCGACCAAAGATCTCTACCACCAAAACTTTTAACCCCTCCAATTTCCTGCGCATCAGAAGCAAAAATTAATAATTTCTCGTCTCTTGTTACGCATGGGTGTCCTAAAGAAACTGAATCGTTCAATTTATAACTTTGTTTGATTGGTAAAGTATCAATTTGTTTCCACTTTCCGCCTGCTTTGTCATATTTCAAACCAGACATTTCAGCGACCATAATTTGACATCCTAGATTTTGTTTCTTAACATTTGGGCACCTTGTAATAAATGCAGATTTAAATTGTCCATCAAAACAAATTGTACCTTCATTGTCACCCGTATTGATTTTCAATGCTTTGTCTAATAAAACAGGTTCTTGCCAGTTCCCTTTTTTGTCTTTTGCCGACATCCAAAGATCCATGTAAGGCTCGCCTGTTCTAGGATCTGGCTTGTCTCCCACGCTACCTTTACGAGAAGACCCAAAAATCACCAATGACCTTGCTGCATCTGCAAACATAGGAGCCATATCCATTTCTTTTCTACTCAAACCTGGCTCATGTGATACAATGTGTTTCGTTTTAACTAATTTGAACTTTTCATTTTGCTCACAAATTTCAAGAGCTGTTGTTGTACGTAAATCTGTAGGATTAATTTTTTGATATTGCCTGTAACTTTTTATAGCCTTATCATTTTCATTCATCATTCGCAGCATTTCACCATTGTAAAACAAAATCTCTGGCACTACATCAAAATACTTTAATTCGATTGCTTTCTCGTACCAAGCATTCGCATCTGCAATTCGTTCAGTGAATCTGAAACTTTCACCTGCTTTGTATGCCATCTCACCTTTTGTTTTGATATCCCCTTTGACACCAAGTTTCACAAAAGCATCCGCACATTTACTAGAAGCCTCGAAATATTTTTCCATATTAAAAGACTTGTAGGCATCTTTCACATATTTTGGTTGAGCTAAGGCTTTTGATGTTAAAACAAAGATAGCGACAACTAGGAGCATGATAGTTTTTTTCATAAAAATGTCCTGATTATTTTATTAATTATTTTTAGACACACAAAAATATAAAAAAAAATGAATATTCAAACTTTTATTCACTTTACCTCAGTGTATGAATTCCATTTCTTTAAAATTGCCTGAAACCCTTGCGGCAATTCTACTTCAAATTCCATCCATTTTTTGGACTTTGGATGAGTAAACCCTAAACTTTTCGCGTGTAATGCTTGACCCGGAATTAAAGCAAAGCAATTATCGATAAATTTGTTATACGAGGAACTAGTTGTACCTTTTAATATTGAATTTCCTCCATACTCTATATCATTAAAAAGAGGATGACCAATCGATTTCATGTGAATTCGAATTTGATGAGTTCTTCCAGTTTCCAGCTTACATTCTATTAAGGTTACG
>CAMAQX010000146.1 GCA_945860455.1 Lishizhenia tianjinensis | reverse complement strand
CAATTGAAGTTAAATCTTTTTTAATTCACTTTTCAAGAGATTGCTTATTTCTGAAATTGATAGATTTTTTGTTGTTTCAACAAAATGGAAAAGTGAGAAAACATTTATTATGTATTTATAGGATATTTCATACCCATTGTCTGTTCTCTCAAAAATTAAAGCATCAATGGTCTTTACAGTGATTAACTTTACTTGATAATTTGGTTGAACATCTTCCAAGAAAAACAATGTATCAAACAATGCTAAATAAAGGAGTCGATTTTTATCCTCGTCCCCATCTACTATTTTAGTATATGACAAGAAAATCCCCATTCTATTTTTAATTATTTTTTGCTCCTCCCGAGATAATAATTTAAACCAAAGTATATGCTTATCAATCCAATATAATTCATTAACCGTTAAAACTACTCTGTCCTTAATTTTGTTTCTCTTTCGAGAAACTTGTTTCCAGAAACTTAATGCGACTAATAAGACAACAATTGAAAGAACGCCGCTTAACTTAGCTAAAATTATCAGGTCACTATAAATGAATAATGGGACACTAAATATCAGAACAAACAGTGCTGTTATCCAACCAAAAAAGTAATATGAGAAAGTTGTTGTCGTTAGACTTTTCATGTGTTTAATCTGCAATCCATTTATCGTTACGCATTTCACCTAAAATATGGACGTCCTTAGTCCTAGAATAATCTTCAGCAGCAATAATCATTTGTTCCTTCGTATCCCTCCTGACATAAATTGAACCACTACCTACCGATTTAACCTCTATATAAAATCCATCGCGCAGTCTTGCTGGTTTTGTCGCTGGTCTCCCCATGATTTTTGTATTTTTTTTTTAAATCTAACAATAAAAATAGTAAAGAGTTCGATTTTATGATTTTTTGACAATTTATAACCTACTCAGAACATAGCTGCTCTTATTTCAACTTCAACTTAAAAATTGGCTTAAAACTTGATTAAACCAAACAGTTAGTGTACATTTGACACAAAGATAATGGTGATGAATAAAAAAATAAAACATACAGAAGTTTTTCAATCTTTCAATATTATTGTTTTTGGCGGAGACGGTGACTTAGCGTTTCGCAAAATATACCCTGCGCTTTTCCACCGTGATCAAGATCAACAGTTATTATGCCCCTATAATATCATTGCAATAACAAGAAAAAATCCAACAGAATTTGATTTTCATGCTCAATTGATTCATTTCATAAATGACAGTAAAGAAAGAGAAACATCCTCGTTATCAATTGATAATTTCTCTAATAAAGTAAAATTAATTCAAATCGAGGACACTAAAATCGAAAATTATTCGGAGCTTGTTGAATATCTAAATTCATTTACTAATTATCAAAACATCTATTATTTCTCTACACCATCGTCTGCATTTGGACCAATAGCAAAATCGCTAAAGAAAGTAGGCCTAATTCATGTTACTAGTAAAGTCGTTTTAGAAAAACCACTTGGATATAGTTTGTCATCATCTAATGAAATCAATAAGGAAATTACTCAAGCATTTGATGAACATCAAATTTATAGAATTGACCATTACTTAGGAAAAGAAACTGTCCAGAATTTAATGGTACTAAGGTTTGCAAATAATTTATTTGAACGAGCTTGGGATTCTGAACATATTGATAATATTCAAATTACAGTTGCTGAAACACTTGGTGTAGAAAAAAGAGCCGCCTATTATGACAATAGTGGAGCTTTATTAGATATGGTACAAAACCATTTACTTCAACTACTTTGCCTAGTAGCAATGGAACCCCCTCATGAACTTGGCGCTGATGAAGTAAGAAACGAAAAATTGAAGGTTTTGCGCGCATTAAGACCATTTACGCGTGAAACAGTCCAAAAAGACACAGTTAAAGGACAATATACAAGAGGAACTATCCAAGGTGAGGAAGTTCAATCATACTTGGAGGATATTGAAAAATTCGGTTCAAAAACTGAAACATTTGTAGCTATTAAAACCTACATTGATAATTGGAGATGGAAGGATGTTCCATTTTATTTAAGAACAGGTAAACGAATGTTTAAAAAATATTCTGAGATTGTAATTAATTTTAAGGAAGTGCGGCATAATATTTTCCCTTCCAAAGAAAAACTAAATAACAACAAATTAATAATTAGACTTCAACCAGAGGAAAGGATTGAACTTGTGCAGATGACCAAAATCCCAGGTCCTGGAGGTTATCGCTATAAACCTATTGCCCTAAAACTAGATTATATTGATTCTTTTAAAGAACGTTTTCCAGAAGCCTATGAACGATTAATTATCGACGTAATTCGTGGGAATCAAACCCTTTTTATGAGTCAGGATGAATTACAAGAAGCATGGAACTGGATTGAATCCATTACCAGTAACTGGAACTCAACTACTCAATCAAATATTTTGTATGAATCAGGAACTTGGGGACCTGGAGGTGATGTTTTGGATGAGGGATCCTCATGGATAACTAAAAGTTGGCGCGAAGAATGAATACTTTTGAATCAAAAAATAAACTCGATTTAGCTCTTTTCAATCAGATAATAACTGATCTCTCTGAGGCAATTACTACTAAGAACTCTGCTACTATATTGTTGTCTGGTGGATCAACACCGAAAGGATTATTAAAATTATTAAGCAATGGAAATATAGATTGGTCAAAGGTCACTGTTGGTTTGGTTGATGAACGGTTTGTTCCTGCATCAAGTGATTCATCAAATGAAAAGTTACTACGTGATTCATTTTTGAAAAACAAAGCTAAAAAGAGTACTTTCATACCGATGGTAAATCAAATAAATAGTCAATTAGAAAATCTTCAGAATGTTGAAAGAGCCTATTCCGTTTTTAAAACGTGTGATGTAATCGTATTAGGCATGGGTGAAGATGGGCATACTGCCTCACTGTTTCCTAATGATTTAAACTCCGAATTAGCCTTTATGACAATAGATTTAGTGGTGTCAACCAATGCTCCTAAAATGCCGATACTCCGAATTTCTTGCTCACCTTTTTTATTAAATTCAGCCTCTAATTTATACCTAATGATTACGGGGAGAAAAAAGAAAATGATATTGGATAAGGCAATTGAACTTAAATTACCACTAGGGGAATTTATACCTCGGATAAAAGAAATTTATTATACAGAAAACGAAATATGAATAAAAGAATTGAGCAAGTTACAAATCGAATCATTCAAAGAAGTGATCAAACAAGGTTAAATTACCTTGCAGATATGAAGGCTTCATATGAATCCGGAGTTTCTAGAAAACACATGAATTGTGGTAATTTAGCTCATGCCTTTGCTGGTTGTTCGCCCCAAGATAAAGATAAATTAACTGAAAACAATGTTCCTAACTTGGGGATTATTACAGCTTATAACGATATGTTATCGGCACACAAAACGTATGAAAATTATCCCGAAATTATTAGAACTTTTGCTGATAAACACAATGCTGTTGCGCAAGTGGCAGGTGGTGTTCCGGCAATGTGCGACGGTGTTACGCAAGGACAACCTGGAATGGAGTTGTCTTTATTTAGCCGCGATGTAATTGCTCTATCTACCGCAATTAGTTTGTCTCACAATATGTTTGATGCTGGATTATTTATGGGGATTTGTGATAAAATTGTTCCCGGATTATTGATGGGCGCACTCAAATTCGGTCATTTACCAGCTGTTTTTATTCCCGGTGGCCCAATGCCAAGTGGAATAACGAATGAAGAAAAAGCCCATATTAGACAAGAATTTGCTGAGGGGAAAATCGGTCGGGCAGAATTATTAAAAGGAGAATCAAATTCCTACCATTCTCCTGGTACCTGTACATTTTATGGAACTGCAAATAGCAATCAAATGCTGATGGAAATGATGGGACTTCAATTACCAAGTTCAAGTTTTGTTAACCCTGGCACTGAACTTAGAAGTTTACTGAATGAAGAAGCTGTCAAAATCGCAATTAAAAACACACAACTCGGTTTTGATTATTCACTTGGTTCTATCCTTAATGAAAAAGCGATAGTTAATGGTATAGTCGGACTTTTAGCCACAGGGGGATCGACAAATCACACCATACATCTTATAGCCATTGCTAAGTCTGCAGGAATTATTATTAATTGGGAAGACATGTCGGATCTATCTGATGTTGTTCCTTTATTAACGCGAATGTATCCCAATGGAGCTGCAGACGTTAATCATTTCCATGCAGCAGGTGGAATGGGATTTGTAATTAAAACATTACTAGACAATGGGTTAATACATGAAGATGTTCAAACAATTTTAGGCGCTGGAATGAAATTATTTACTCAAGAGGCCAAAATCAAAGATCATCAATTAATATGGGAGGCCGGATCCAATGCTACATTAAATAGTTCGATAATTCGATCAGCGAATGATCCATTTTCAGCGAACGGTGGAATTAAAATTCTGACAGGTAATTTGGGCCGATCAGTAATTAAAACGGCTGCAGTTGCCGATGAAAATCTTATTATAGAAGCTAAAGCAATTGTTTTCAATGAACAATTAGACTTAATTACAGCATTTAAAAATGGTGAGCTTGAAAAAGATTTTATTGCTGTATTGCCTTTTCAAGGCCCTAAACAAAATGGAATGCCTGAACTTCATCAGCTCACACCAACATTAAGCATCCTACAAAAAAGAGGTTTCAATGTTGCATTAGTTACAGACGGTAGAATGTCCGGTGCTTCTGGAAAAGTGCCCGCAGCAATTCATTTAACACCTGAAGCTTCAGATGGTGGTCCGATCGCCAAAATAATTTCAGGAGATTTTCTAAAATTGGACGCAATTAATGGAACCCTACAATGTCTTACACCAGCATTTGAATCGAGAACAGCTTCAACAAAAACGGATAAAACACAAGGGTTTGGGCGTGAACTTTTTACTAATTTAAGAACCTCAATTTCTTCAAGTGAAGAAGGAGCTTCCTTTATTTTATAAGCTATGAAACAAAATGGAATTAACGATATTTTGAGTACTAATAAGGTAATCCCAGTTGCCACGATTCACAACTATGAAGACTTAGTACTTCAACTTGAAAAAATTCAGCACGCTTCAATATCCTGTATTGAAATCACTTTGCGGACGGATTATGCTCTAACTGCAATTGAAAAAATTAAAACAATGGACCTACCTAATTTCAAGATAGGAGTTGGAACAGTTATTCGTCCAGAACAAATTGAAATGGTTCATGCTTTGGACGTTGATTTCATTGTTTCACCGGGATTAACCGAAAAGTTAGTTGGAGAACTTCATAAAACCGGCATTCCATTCATTCCAGGTGTTTCAACCGTAAGCGAAATTATGCAAGCACTTGAATGGCACTGTTCTTTCCTGAAATTCTTTCCAGCTCATTTATCTGGTGGAATTGAGGCTTTAAAAGCATACGGTCAATTATTTCCTTCAGTGACTTTTTGTCCAACGGGTGGAATTACATCCTCGACATATAATGATTTCCTAAGTTTATATAATGTATCAAGTGTTGGAGGAAGCTGGATGCTCAAATAACTAACGCTTACTATTCAATAATAACCCACCATCCATTTTCAATATTGTACCCGTGATCCATTTCGATGAGTCACTTAAAAAAAATACAGCGGCATTCGCAACATCAATTGGCCGACCTATTCCCAAAGGATATTGGTTAATGATTTGCTGGAATTCATCCTCTGAATAAGCATTTTGAGTTAACTTGAACATTTCGGTTTCAACGAGTGCTGGTGAGAGGACATTAGCTCTAATTTTCTGTGAAGCATGTTCCAAAGCCAAAGAACGACTAAAAGCCTCAAGCGCAGCTTTTGATGTTGAATATAGGGCGCCGCCAAGGTAAGGATGGTCCGCAGAGACAGACGAAATAAAAACAAAAGAACTTGAAGAAGCCACTTTTTTGTTTTTTAAAAGATTCGATGTTAACAAAATTGCGCTTGTTAAATTCGTATTTAATAATTCATCAATATTTTTTCGTTTAATAAATTTAATCGGATAGGGCTGAATGATTCCAACAGCATGAAATAAACCATCAATTTGTGAAATTGAATCAACTAAAAAAGATATGCCCGCATCTTCTGTTAAATCAGCTGTAACCATTTGCGTGCGATCACTCATCTGGGATAATGTTTCAATTAGTTTTTCCTCATTTCGGCCGCTAATAATAACAGAAGCCCCCAAAGAATCGCATAATAGTGCTGTGGCCTTGCCAATACCTGATGAAGCTCCCGTGATTAATATTCTTTTATTGGCTAAATCAATCATGCTCTATTATTTTTGTGCGTATACTAGAAGTAGTTAGAAGCGCTGATCCCCAAGAAAACCCGACCCCAAATCCTGCA
>CAMAQX010000145.1 GCA_945860455.1 Lishizhenia tianjinensis | reverse complement strand
TGAAAAAAGATCCTGAAATTGATGCTATTGTTTTAGGATGTACCCATTATCCACTAGTGCAAAATTACTTGCAATCTCTTGTTTCTGAGGATATTTCTATTATCTCACAGGGAAAAATTGTTGCTGAAAAACTGAGTAGTTACCTCAATAATCATCCTGAAATTGAAGAAAAATGCAGTAAAGCAGGTGGGATTCAGTATTTAACAACAGAAAATGCGGAGATATTTAATGCAAATGCGGCTCGTTTTTTAGGAATTGATATTCAATCAGAATCCATTCACTTTTAATTGGGTAATATTCCCAAACCTTCTCTCACCACAACGGGACTACCATCGGTACAATCGATAATTGTTGACCCTTTTAAATTACCATAACCACCATCGATAATAAAATCTACTTGATCCTCTAATCGTTCATAAATTGCTGAAGGATCAGAAAAATACTCCATGATTTCATCTTCCTCATCGTGCAAAGATGTTACCGCTATTGGATTTCCGAGTGCCTCTACAAGAGCAAGTGTAATCGCATTATTTGGAATACGAATACCAATCTCCTTTTTATTTGAATCGAATAACTTCGGGACTTCTTGAGATGCTTCCAAGATAAATGTAAACGGTCCCGGTAAACATTGCTTAAGAAGTTTAAAAATAGGTCGATCCAATTGCTTTGTATAATCCGAAAGATGAGATAAATCACTACAAATTATGGAAAAATTCGCTTTATTTAATTTGACACCTTTAAAATCTGCTAGTTTTTGTAAACCTTTTTTACTGCGTAAATCACAACCAATCGCATACACTGAATCTGTAGGAATGATAACAATACCGCCTGATTTAAAACATTGAACAGCCTGATTAATTAAACGAGAATCAATATTGTATGAATTTATTTCTATAAACATGATTGCAAAAGTACAACTATGTTGTTACACTATTTTTAATGTCAGAAATAATTGTTTATTTCTTCCTTAGATAGCCTCCTTGTTTTAAAAGTTATCTTATTTTGATATGTTTTAGAAAGTTTTTCTTCATTAACCGCTTCAGCAAACATTTTAGCATCGACAAAGGCATATTTACCACCAGGTAACGAGGCGAAAATCTCAGTTTTTGGCCCTAAATAAGGAATATTGTTCCAATTTGCGGGTAAAAAGTTCAATACAGTATTCCGATCTGGAGAAACTACCACCAATTGAATTGGATTCTTAGAAAGCAACATTTCACTCTCAAAATCAAAATGTACATCTAATTTAACTAATTGTTCTGCATTCGTTAATTTATCCACATTATAAATTCCAAAACCATTAGCACGAAATTGATTGAGTAAGGCAGATTCAGCGCGCAATCTTTCTTCCTCTTTTTTCGCTAAAACAAGAAATGCTTCATATTGCTTATTCAAATCTGAAAACTCATCGTTTTTGGCTTGAAGCTCCTTTTTACTTAAATCAGCCGGGACGGCAACAATTGAACAAGTTTTATCAATAAAATTGCCCGAGTAATCTTCTTTTGAAAAAGTCAACTTTATGGAATACTCATTGGAACTATTGCTAATTTTTTTCATTGTAATATCCGTCCAGTCTACTCTAGCAATATCCGCCGTTGGAAAATTAACATCTTCCTGAATTAAATTCCATTTCACCCCTTTCCAAGCTGCCATGTGAGGAAAATTCTCTAAGTTGGAATTGAACTCAAATTGCAAATCTGATTTCTTTGATGCTTTTTTATTTTTGCGCTTTTTCTTTTCATCATCCAAAAGAAGCAGTTTTTGGTCACGGCGACTATTATTAACCGTTTGAAAATTTCCTGCACTTAACCATTTCTTGTCCTTGTCTAACACCCATAATTTAAAATCGCTAGAAGGTCGAGATTTCGCTGCCAAATCAACCTGAACTTGTTTTCCTTCTCTCAATGAAAGTTCAGTTTCTCCTTGAAAAACCCGAATTTCAACCATTCCATTTGATTCTAAAAACAAACCCCGATTAGCATCTATTTGCATGGGAATCCCTGAAAGGAAAATTGACTTTGCATCATGTATTTCTCTGAATTTCACTTTCACCTTTCCCGAAATTAACTTTCCCTTGGCGTCAACAATCGCGCTTTTAGGAATAACTACATGCGTACCGGTTGGTTGATGAAATTCAATGCCATTCAAAACATCAAAATCATACTGGGTAAATGCAATTTTTTTATCTAACGGTTCGTGAATTCCAGCACTAATTTCTGCAGCGTTAACTGTATTAGTATTTTTAGGTTTCTCCTTCGGAGTTTCTTTATTGATCTCAGAAAATTGATATAAGGCAAAACCACATAGCATAAACAAAGAGGAAACTAAAATTAATTCTTTGTGAAACTTATTTTTTTCGATAGTTTTCATTTCTTGATGTTTTTAATAATTAATAGCAGAAGCAGCGATATTCAAGTCAAAATTGTATAAGACACCATCGTGGCAGCCCAGAAGAATATCCACTTTATTATCTTTATTCATATCGCCAATAACAGGGATAAACTCACTAGTAACATTTACATGGTGTAAATTCTCAAATGCTTTTTTTCGTAAGTTATATATCCCAATTGTTGACTTGTCATAGGTTTCTTCTTTCCTAAATCCATGCTCAAAACATAGAACTAAGCATTCATCTCCATCGATGGTCAAGCTATTTTGAGCAATTCTAGGAGCCGAATAATTCTTTATATTGGCATCATAAGTGTGTATGGAATAATTATCCAATCCATTTGTAAAATCAATCCATTTACCCCCAAAAAATATACGATTATCATGTTGGAAACTGCGGTAAGTAATGAGCTCTTTTCCAAGGTCTATTCGCTTAACCTCCTTGCCATTAAGGTTAAAAATCCGTAACTGATTGATTGTTTTTTTGCCGTCAAAATCTTCTTCGAAATTACATTGAAAAGGAAGCGCTAGATAAAGTTGATTGTCCGATTCTATAATCGCTGGACTACTGTGTGAAAGAGTACAATGAAATGTTCCATAATATTGATCGGGGTATTCATTTAAAATCGAAGTGATTAATTTGCCAGTCTTTCCATCTATTGCAAAGACATCTATTTCTTCAGCGATATGTATTAAATCTTGTACTTTATCATTGTTCAAGTCTCGCAATACTGGCTCAAGAAAAAACTTGTCGCCTGAATAAAAGTGCATCTTTAATTTAAACATTGTTCGATTGTCTCCAACTTTTTGGCCTTGGAAATTTGGATGATAATACGTCCAGTTGATAGTCCCACTTTCAGGATCTATTGATCTAACTTCGCCCGTTTCCATGGCAAAAACAAGTTGAGTTTTAGTGCCTGATTGGATTAGAATTGGTCGATGTTCTATATCGCCTGAAGCATCCTGACGAAAGATTATTTTACCCTTTTGATCGGCGCAGATAATCTCATCATTATCATTTCCAAAATAAATACGATCCTTGTACACAAGAACCCCATTTACATCCATGTCACCAAAGCTCTCATTCGCAAAATTTAATTGAGTTTTTCCGGTTTTAGGATCAAGGATATACACTCCATTTCCCTTATCAATGAAATAATCCATGTAATTCCCACCGTTAGATGCAATGATTAAATTACCGTCTAAAAAATCAATATTCGTGCGAAAGGAGACATTTCCAATTGGAGCTGACCAATTTATTTTAAGATCGCTAATTTCTTGTGAATCTAAATTATTAGATATCTTCCGAGAAGCAAAAGCTAGGCATGAGAATAGTATTCCCACAAGGATAATTCGTTTCATATAGCTTGGGATTAAAAGTAAACTTCTCCCGAAACGAATGTCAATAAAAAGGTTACGGTTTTACTTTTTTGTAGCTACCATCAAATTTGGTGGATTGTTATATCCATATCTAAACTTAATTGGTTTTTCTTTACCCACAACAGCAGCTCTTAAATCCACTTGCCCACGCGAAGCAAAAAGCGGAATGGGTTGTGTATAAATACCATAATGTTGGATTTTCCATTTGTTTTGATCGTAGAAACGGAAAGGAATTCCCGTATCATCCTGCATAATCGTAAAAGAATTAGCTAAAATCATATCTCTCACTCCTGAAAAAACAGGTAAATGACATAAATAGGAAGCTGATTTCATCATGGTTGTAGCGTCTTTTGAAATTGAATTGATCATGTTTTTCAATCCGGATGTAGCTTTCAATCCAGTATCCGAAATATCGCCAGAAAAATAATACAACTCTTTATTTTTTCCACCATCTATAAAACCAATTCGAACCCCTTTTGAAAAATCCTTTGCATCAACAATTTCTCCTTTATCATTAAACGAGATAGGCTTGATACTCGTCAACTCAACTCCCATTCGATTCATGAAAAACATAAAAACAGGAATAGTCCCTTTTAAAACTGGGTTATTAAATTCAACCGCCATATATTTCGTATGAAAAAAACTTTGACTCATGTTTTCGTCCACTGATTTATATATCGTACTCAACACGTTACTTGTTAAAGCAGGATTAAGAATATTCTCTTTTTTAGGAATTTCACCTGCAGGCTCTAACCCAAATAAATAATAGGAAGTATAGTCCGAATGAGCTGAATATACATGGAGAAAATCTGCGCCACTAAATGGATAAAATAAAGTCTGTGATTTTTTCTCGATTTTTTCAGTTTTGGACCAATCCCTCATCAGGACAACTTTCTCTACTAGAGCTTTAGACCAAGCAGGATTGAGCAAGGATTGATGGTTTTTCCATTCTAAGTTGGCAAATGCTGCTGAATATTCACCAGGAGATTTTGGTTGATTACCACCCAAAAAAGAAGCAATCGCATTTAATTCTACGCTAACTTGTTCAGTAGGGATTTGTGTTTCTGAGGTGTTTTCAGTTTGCTTCTCCTTGACTTTAGCTTCTTGCTTATTGGATTCTGATTGACAAGCAAATAAAAAGAGTGCCGTACTTAAAATAAGGAAATTTATTTTCATATCTACATTTTTGGCAAAAGTAGTTGCTTTGAATCAAAGTAAATCATTTTTCACATTTTAATGCAAACGAAAGATTGTTAATTCGATTTACGCAATCTTTTATACCACTGAATGCCTATCATCAAAATAATTGCTACACCAAAAAAACCGAGTACTCCCTTAATCCAATTAAAAGAATCTTTTAAAACAACTATAAATACAATACTTACCAAAAATAAGGTGGCAACCTCATTCCACAACCTCAACCTCATAGATGTCCAATTAAATTTATTTTGATGAAACTGAAACATGATTTTTTGACAAATGAAATGATATATCAGTAAAAACACGACAAACGTTAGTTTGATATGCATCCACGGCGCTTGTTTGTAGTAATCCCAATTCAAGACAAGCATCCAAACTCCAAAAACAACTGTTAAAACCATAGCAGGAGTGGTAATAATCCACCATAGTTTTTTCTCCATAATCACAAACTGATTGGATAAAATTGAACGCACCTGATCTTCCTTTTCTTGAGCCTCCACATGATAAATAAACAGACGAACTATATAGAATAAGCCAGCAAACCAACTTACCATGAAAATAATATGAAGCGATTTTAAAATATCCATAGTTTTACATTAATAGTGCGCGGTTACAAATTTACTAAAAACAAAAAAGGCGAACCTAAGTCCGCCCCAAAATATATTTTGATATTCTATTATTGTTTTACATAGGTTGCTACACATGTACCAGAACCTCCAATAATTGGAGTTGTATTTTCATATGTGTAGGTAATTGTAAGTATATTGCCTTGAGCATTCATTGTCCCAACACCTGAAAAATTGATGTCGCCTGCTGTGATATTGATCGTTTGTTGTGGAACCGTAATAGTTGCGCCATTCACTGTAGCAGTGGCTGTACCACCTACCAAAGTAAACATTCCGTCAATAACTAAATCATTTGCGGTTGCTCCTGCAGAAATCGTTGGCGCACCTGCTAAAGGAAATGATGTTGCACCACAATTGCTAGTCACATCCCAAGCCACGGTCCAGTTATCTTGTCCTATGACTACATTTACAGTACGTTTAGCAGTAGAAGTTCCGTTAGCGTTTGTTGCTGAATAATTTACATAATTTACGCCAGTTGTAGTAGTTACAACTTGGTTATCAACTGTAACTGCTACTGAAGATCCATCTTTGTTTGTAGCGGTAGCACCCAAATCAGTATACGTTGAGCCCACGCTAACCGTGGTATCTGCTGCACCTGTAATAGTGATCATTGGTTTATACAAACAACTTCCGTCATCTTTTTTTGCTTTGCTATTAAAATTTGTTGCTGTAGCATCTGTACAACCTTTCTTTTTACATGAAGAGAAACCAGCTCCTAAGCCAATTACT
>CAMAQX010000144.1 GCA_945860455.1 Lishizhenia tianjinensis | reverse complement strand
AGGCTCCAATGTTGAAAATGATGCTATTGCTAAATCCAAAAATTGCTGCGGTATCTCAGTTTATTGAGAAAACAAAAAGGGTTTCTTTAACAGCAACATCTAACAAATCTACAAAAAAGCAACACCTGATTTTTAAAATTGAAATGAAGCCTAATAAGAATTTCTTGGATGAAGTGATTCAGTTATTGACAGCCTTAGATTCCTAAATTCACAATTAATTCATCGAAATAATTTGGTGCCTCTATCATTCTTGGTCCGTACCAAGAAAACATCTCTCCATCCACTAAAATTACTTTTGTTTCAGGATATTTCAATTGAAAATTTTTAATGTGATCAGTCCCGAATGGATATGGTTCACTACTCAATAAAAGGATGTCGGGAGCTATTTGCATAGACGTATCGAGGGTTGGGTATCGATTTTCATATACGGAATTCTCGAAACCTATTTTTTCTAAAATTGAATGTATGAACGTGTTTCTACCAACTGAAATCAAGGGTTTATCCCAAATGAGATAGAGAACTTTTTTTTGATTTTTAATAGGATTAAGTGCATTGAAATTAGTTTCAATTTTTGACAGGAGTTCGTTTGATAAAGTGTTCTTATCCAAAATCTCACCTAAATTTTTGATCATCCACAGGGCATCTTCGTATGAATTTATATCACTTAACCACACCGGACACAAGTCCTCCAGTTGCTCAATATCTTGTTGTGTGTTTTCTTCTTTATTGCCGATAATTAAGTCGGGTTTCAAGTCCTTTATTTTCTGAATATCGACGTTTTTTGTCCCTCCAATGCGAATTTTTTCCTTATGCCATTTTTTTGGATGAATACAGAATTTAGTGATTCCAACCACTTCATTCTCAAGTCCAAAATAGGCAAGTAATTCTGTTTGAGATGGAACTAACGAAACAATCCGAATTGGTTTTTTTGGAATTCGGATACTTCGTCCTAACTGATCGACGAAGGTGTTGTTTTCCATTACGACATCGCTTGAATTACGTCGTGCCGCGTAACAATATGAAATTTACCATTAGTAAGCTCAACCAGAACTGCTGGAGAATTTTTTGTTATTAATTTACATAGATCATCTACTGAAGTATTTTCATGTACTATTGGAAATGGTTCATGCATAATGGATGAAATAGGGGTGTCGCGAAGCTCAGGTTTATCAACTAGAGCCTGATAGACATGTAAATCATCAATCGAGCCAACAAATTGACCATCCTTTAGCACGGGTATTTGGGAAATACCAAATTTCCGCATTTTCGCTATGGCGTGTGAAACTAATTCTTCAGCAAAAACCGTTACTAAAGGGGTATCAGCATGTTTTGAAACAATATCCGAAGCAGTTATGGGTTCTTCTTCCAAAAAACCGCGTTCACGCATCCAATCGTCGTTAAAAATTTTACCGATATACCGACTTCCATGATCATGAAATAGCACAACAACAACATCGTCAGGTTTTAATTGATCTTTCAATTGTATCAATCCTTTAATTGCCGAACCTGCTGAATTTCCCACAAAAATACCTTCTTCTCTTGCAAGCTTGCGCGTATATACTGCAGCGTCTTTATCGGTTACTTTCTCGAATAAATCAATAATATCGAAATCGACATTTGCAGGAAGAATATCTTCACCAATTCCTTCAGTAATATAGGGGTAGATTTCATTCTCGTCAAAAATCCCAGTCTCTTTATACTTTTTAAATACAGATCCGTATGTATCAATTCCCCAAATTTTAATATTCGGATTTTTTTCCTTTAAGTATTTTCCTACGCCTGAAATTGTTCCACCTGTTCCAACACCTACAACAAAATGAGTAATTTTCCCATCTGTTTGTTCCCAGATTTCTGGACCAGTTGATTCATAATGAGCTTGTCTATTCGATAAATTATCATATTGATTAACGTACCAAGAATTAGGGATTTCAGTGGCGAGTCTTCTTGAAACAGAATAATAGGAGCGTGGATCAGTTGGTTCAACGGCAGTCGGGCAAACGACAACTTCGGCTCCAACAGCTCGGAGAATATCCATTTTTTCTTTGGATTGTTTATCATTTAATACGCAAATCAATTTATAGCCTTTGATAATACAAGCTAAAGCTAAACCCATCCCAGTATTTCCTGAAGTACCTTCAATTACCGTTCCACCAGGTTTTAACACCCCTGATTTTTCAGCATCTTCGATCATTTTAACAGCCATTCTGTCCTTAACTGAATTTCCAGGATTGGTTGTCTCTACTTTTGCAAGAATGGTTGCTTTTATTCCTGTTGTAACTTTATTTAAACGAACTAAAGGAGTATTTCCAATAGTTTCCAATATGTTGTTGTATACTTTCATTTTTTGGTTTTATACAAATGTAATTACTTGAATTTTACTCCTATGTCGACTTTCATTTCATTTTTCAAGAGATATTAACAAAACGCGTTACTTTTGATCGATTTAAGCTTAATTTTTTAAGTTATTTTGCACTTAATTTGGATGTTATAAAGGAAAAAAACAGGTGAAAGTTGTACCAGATGATAAATTACTTTGTACTTCAATTTTCCCATTATGAGCCTCTAGAATGAGTTTTACATAAAATAAACCTAGACCAAATCCTTTTACATTATGTAGGTTTCCTGTTGGTACTCGGTAGAATTTTTCAAATATATGGTCGATATTTTCCTTTTGAATACCAATTCCATTATCCTCAATTTCAATTAAAAAGTTTTTTTTGTCAGTTTTTGTTCGTATAACGATTAACGGTTCTTTTTCACAATATTTTGATGCATTTTCAATTAAATTATATAAAACATTAGTGACATGAACTAAATCACCGCGAATTGCAGTATTTTCTGCCAATAGATTCAATTGAATTTTTCCCCCTCTAAACTCCTGACTGAATTCAAAATTTTCTTTTATATCCTTAAGTATTTCATGGATATCAAGGTTCTCTAATTTCAACACGATTTGTTCTTTGTCAAGTTTTGCGACATTCAGAACTTTTTCAACTTGATTTTCCAATCGTTTATTCTCTTTGTAAATAATTGTAGCGTAACGTTGAATTTTTTGAGGATCTTCAGAGCTATCTGGACGCATTAGCATTTCGGCAGAAAGTCCAATGGTTGAAATTGGAGTTTTTAATTCATGAGTCATATTATTTATGAAGTCATTTTTCACTTCTGAAAGTCGTTTTTGTTTCATTATGACATTAATGGTAAACAAGAAAAAAACTAAAATTAATAAGGCAATTACCACGACATATATCCAAGGAGAAAATGAATTAGACGAAAAAATAATAGGTTTGAAGTCGGTATTTGGAAAAAAAATTGTAAAATAGTGACCATCCATTTTTTTTCCTAAAGGGGGTGAAACTATCTTAACCGATTTTGGGGCATTCTGAAAAGCGCCTTGATTTTTATACAAGATTAAATCACTATATACCATTTTTTCAGAAAAGCAATCATACATTCCTACTTGAAAATCAAAGTTTATTTTGTTGTGGTAAAATTCTCTTTTTAATATAGTTTCAAGATAAAACAATTGGAGTTCTTCACTGATTTCTACTAAAAAATAATTATCTCGAATTTGCTGTACAGCGCCATATTGATCAGTACTATCAGCAGTTTGTTTTGAAATTATTCGTCTAACATTTTGTAATGAAGATAAAGTTTGATTGGTGAAATGGTCTTTGTTTAATTCTACTTGCTTTTTTTGAATTGCCAAATTTTCCTCCTGCATTGATTGTGTTTTTCGAATCCAACTTAGTTGAATTATTAAAATACTTATCATGGAGATAATGGCAAGAATAATTACCGTGTTGATTGTCCGAACCTTCATCAATTAAACAATTTAGATACTGCTTTTAAACCTACTTCAAAGATAGAAAAAATGAGTGTAGCTTTTTCTGCTAAAATAATTACTAAGTTTATTTTTCAATTTGTAATATGATAGACAAAAAAACAATTCGCCGAATAATCACAGCTTCTTCATTAGGAACGGTAATCGAATGGTATGATTTCTATATTTTCGGAAGCTTAGCTCCAATTATAGCCACACAGTTTTTTCCAAAAGAGAATCCAACAGCCGCATTTTTAGCAACCCTCGCAGCATTTGGGGTTGGATTCGTTATTCGTCCATTCGGAGCATTGATATTTGGACGTTTGGGCGATTTAATGGGAAGGAAATACACTTTTCTATTAACCTTGATTTTAATGGGTTTTTCCACTTTTGCCATCGGTTTGATTCCATCTTATGAAAGCATCGGAATAGTTGCACCAATAATTGTGTTTTTATTAAGAGCCATACAAGGTTTAGCATTGGGTGGTGAATATGGTGGTGCTGCAATTTATGTTGCCGAACACGCTCCAGAGGGAAAAAAGGGATTTTATACTAGTTTTATCCAAACAACAGCCACTTTTGGACTTTTACTTTCTCTTGCTGTTATTCTTGTCTGTAAATATTTAGTTCCTGAAGGTGAATTTGAAGAATGGGGTTGGAGAATTCCATTTTTAGTTTCAATTATTTTAGTAATCGTTTCCTATTTTATTCGAACTAGAATGGAAGAATCCCCTATTTTTCAGCAGATGAAAAAAGCAGGTAAGACCTCTAAGAATCCACTCCGAGAAAGTTTTGCGAAATGGCGTAATTTGAAATTGGTATTGATTGCTTTGTTTGGTGCAGCTGCCGGTCAAGGAGTAATTTGGTATACAGGTCAATTTTATGCTATGAATTTCAGTATAAAAACGTTGCATATCGATGAAAGCCAAGTACAATTCCTATTAATTCCAGTTCTACTGCTTGCTACTCCCTTTTTTATCGTTTTTGCCAAATTATCAGATCGCATAGGAAGAAAGAAGGTTATGCTAACAGGAATGGCTTTGGCAGTTTGTTGCTATTTTCCAATTTATAAAGAAATGTCTGCTCTTGCCGATTGGAAATCATGGGAGCATAATCCGGAAAATTACCATGTAGAAACAACTTCAAAAGTGAATAAAAAAAATGGATTGGTAGAAGTTATCAATCGGACATCTTATTTGAATGGCTGCAAACGACTGGAGATTATAAGCTTAGAAACACAAAAAAATGAAAAAAAATCGGTCACTTTGAAACAACAAATTCATTTAGATTTTTCTAAATTAAGTTATTTGGGCTTTTTTATTTTTATGCAATTGATTTTTGTTTGTATGGTATATGGGCCAATCGCAGCATTTTTAGTTGAATTATTCCCTCCTGAAATCAGGTATACTTCTCTATCTCTTCCATATCATATTGGGAATGGTATATTTGGAGGCTTGACACCGCTCATTGCTGAATTATTGGTATTGAAATTTAATGATCCATTAGCGGGTATATGGTATCCTGTGATTATTGGCGCGTTAACCTTAATTGTGGGCTTGATTTTTATTCGGGAAAAAGAAAAGGTAACTTAATTTTGAATGAGCTGCGTAACTGAAACATTCCTTTTCGTTTGAATTTGTATTTTTGCACTTTAAAACAAAATTCTATGGATGCTTTATTAACTGCTTTAATCGTTTTACTTTCATCAGGTGGTGTAATATTAACCACCTATTATCTTTTAAAGAGGGAGACAGATCGTGAGAAGTTGAATCTTCATCTTGATTTGCGAAAAAGCAGACAAGAGTATTTTTTACCAAATAGAGTAGAGGCCTACCAGCGTTCAGTTCTTTATTTAGAGCGGATTAATTTAAATAGTCTAATTATGCGTTTGCATAATCCAGGATTACCTGCCCGAGCGATGCAAGCAGAATTATTAAAAACAATTCGTGATGAATACGATCATAATGTGGCTCAACAATTATTTGTTTCTCCTCAAGGATGGAAAATGTTGCGTGATTCAAAAGAAGAAACAATTAAAATTATTAATATAGCTGGAAATCAAATGAATGAAACAGCTTTGAGTACAGATTTGGCTACTAAAATTTTTGAATTAGTAGGTGAAATCGGTCAATTGCCTACAGAAATCACTGTTGAATCCCTTAAGAAAGAATTGCAGGATTTATTTTAATAATTAGTTTGTTTAGATGATATACGTGTTTACTGTTAAATGCGTATTTTAATGTTTTCAGTGTTAAAATGTAAGACTCAAATTTACGTTATATTCAAGTTGAATTCGGAAATTGTAGTATTAAATAGTATAAATACTAAGCATCTTGTTCGAAGAAAGCAACACCCGCAACAAATTAAAACATGTTATGAGTATTATTTACTAATGTAATATGAATGTTTATATTACATTTTAAATAGCACCCCAACCTTCACCGCTCCGCACAAGCCGTTTTAGAGATTACTACCTCAATAAAGTAACGTGTCCTACCATGATACGATTACCG
>CAMAQX010000143.1 GCA_945860455.1 Lishizhenia tianjinensis | reverse complement strand
TTCAACAAGTTTGTATATCTATGAATTATTGAATGGAGACATTCTTGTTTCGGTTATCGGTGTTAATAATGGAAAAGATATTTCATTATGCAGATTAGATTCAAATGGTAATATGCTTTGGGGCAATGCATATGGAGGAAGTGGCTGGAGCGATCAAGACCATACAGCATGGTCGTGCAAAGGCGCTGTGAATGAGCCTGATAATTCAATTGTAATAACATCTCCAACCTATTTAGGTAGTATTGCTGGTGAGAATATTCTTTTGACAAAAATTGATTTAACAAATGGATCCGTTCTTTGGGCAAGGAGCGTTGGAGGGAATGATAGGGATCAATCAAGGGATATAGCCTTATATCCTGGAGGATATGTAGTACTTGGGAATTCGGCATCATTTCCCACACCCGTTAATCCCAATGCTGGAATATTTGAACCATTGGGTGAAAAGGACATTTTGTTAGTTGCTTTTGATGGTTTTGGAAATTTAAATTGGGCAAGAACTTATGGGGGGTCAGATCGAGATAAAGGTATTGGTGTAAGGTATAATTTTGATAATGGTTTTACCGTTTCTGCCTATACAACCTCGAATTTTTTTGGCAATGCGGATGCTAGCATGGATCCACTTTTTATTAAAACAGACAGTGTAGGGATAGTCTCATGTCAAATGGCATCACCGCCAATACAATTTGAGCCAATTACACTTAGCGTAACTTCAGTTGGTTCGACCTCAACGGTTAATTTTACTGCTAGTGTTCCACCAATTTCGGCTACTACAATTAATCCAAACGACGGTTATTTATGTCAACAATGTATTTCAATCCCCATTTTTACCCCAGAGGATACGATGATTTGTGTTAATGACACAGCTCGTTTTTTTAACATTACCACTTTTGGTCTTAAGTGTTTTCAAGAATGGTTGATTGAGGGACAGGTTTTTAATGGCGGAGTTGATTTGGAATACGTTTTTAATCAACCAGGTGATTATGATGTTGTTTTATATTCTACTTGCGGCAATAATCAGGATACAATGAGAACTACAATTCACGTTTATGACCCGCAGATTTCAACTTCAAATCCTGTTTGTCAAGACGGACCAATTGTTCAATTAACATCAAATATGAATGGTGGTATTTGGGCTGGTAGCGGGGTAAATGACTCAATATTGGGACTGTTTAGTCCGGCAAGTGCCAATTTAGGATGGGTGCAAATTGATTATTCATTACAAGGTTTGTGTACGATTACCGATTCCATCAAAGTTAATCCTAAACCTATCGCAGATGCTGGTTTGGATTATCAAAAATGTTATTTTTTAGATACAATAATTGGGGTAGCCAATCAGTTTGGTCAATCGTATTTATGGAATCCTACAAGTTATCTTTCAGATAGTTCTGTTTCAAATCCAACTTTTAATTACACCAATAATTCTACTTCCAATTTTACGTTAAACTATGTTTTAACAGTAACTACTGATTCGTCTGGTTGCTATGATCAAGATACTGCACTTATTTCGGTTTTTGCACGACCAATTGTCTCTGCAGGTTTGGATAGTGAAAATTGCCAATTTGAACAAAATATTCTATCTGGAAGTGGAGCAATGTTTTATCAATGGGATAATAATGTTATAAATGGAGTTCCTTTTGTTCAAAATATTGGAACCCTACTATATCATGTTACAGGTACTGATGCTTTTGGTTGTGTCAATAATGATAGCGTTGAAATTGTGGTCCATCCCCTACCAATAGTTTTTGGTTATCCAGATACTTCTGTTTGCCAAGATGAGTGGATTACACTTTACGGTGGTGGTGCACAAAGTTACAGTTGGGATAATCAAGTTGTTAATGGAATTTCTTTTCAACAAAACCCCGGAAATGAGGTGTATACAGTAATTGGGACAGATACAAATGGGTGTCAAAATGTAGCAAATGTAACCGTTACGGTTTGGCCAAATCCTGTTTCATTCTTTACCGTAACGGCCAATGATTTAATGTTTAATTTTAATAATCAATCAAGTGGAGCTGTTTCTTATAGTTGGGATATGGGTGATGGATCTAGTTCTCAATCAACTGAAAATGTTTACTATTATTATCAAGATTTAAACGGTGAGTCCTATAACGTTTATTTAACAGCAATTAGTGAATTTGGTTGCATAGACACTTTCATTCGGCCAGTTAATAGCCCATTGCCGCTCTTGTTTTATGTTCCTAACACTTTCACACCAGACGGTGACGAATTTAATAATGTATTTATCCCATATATATCCGGTAATATAGTACCTGAAACCTACAGTATGTCTATTTACAATCGATGGGGAGAATTGATTTTTCAGACAAAAGATATAACCATTGGATGGGATGGTTCTTATTCCTTGGGTAGAAAATGTCAAGATGGCGTTTATACTTGGGAAATTGAGTTTAAGTCAAGGACTGAGGCTGAAGTATTTAAAAAGCATGGTTTTGTTAATCTAATTCGTTAGTTAGATAAAACATAGAGAATTAAAATAATTCTACGTTAGTTTCTTTTATTTACCAAAAAGCTAATAAAAAGAATCATTTCAAGAGTCCTCAGCCTACTTTTTGTTCGTTAATCTAAAAATTATTTTTGTTTAATCGAAGCATAATGAACCGATTATTTTTAACAGTTTGGAATTGAGGAAAAATCCAATTTTTTTTTGTTCTTTTCACTGAATATTAAATTTATGTAATGTGTTACTAGTTAGCTTCTTAATTATTAGTTTTGTTAAAAATCTTTTGACCTATGAAAAATGTTTTATTTCTATTGATTTGCTTTGCAAATTTTGCATCTGCGCAAATTATTCCAACTCCCCAGTTGAATCATTCAGAAAGTAAAGTAAATGGAGATTTTCCTGTGTATTTTCAAAACAGACTCGTTGACATTTCCAAAAATGGGGGAGTGCCATCATCTGAATTAAGCATTAATCAACAAGAATTAACCGGAAAAAATAATTCATCTTTTACAATTAAACCTGGTCATGGTTTTTCGTGTTTTGGAATTGGATGGGTCAGTCAAGAAATAAACCCGGATCTTGAGAAATATACTGTTTCTTTTCGAACAAAAAATCAGGATGGTCAATGGACCGAATGGAAGGAAATGTCTGCTGAAGTCGGACCAAATGAAACTCCCACTCAAATGGTTTGGACGGATGCAATTTTCACAACGGATGCAACAACTCACCAAGAAATTGATCTGATTGTTAATTTTCCTGTTGCTCCAACTGAAATTAAAGTTCATTTGTTTGACGGAAACTTTAAAACTCCAGAAGATCATTTATTGATTAAAGATTCAATTGGAGCAATGCAGAAAAGTACTGATTGTCCAGCTTTTCCTACAATGATAACGCGCTCCCAATGGTGCGGCGGATCTGCCTCATGTAATCAAGTAAACACCTCTTATACACCCACGTATATTAACCCAACACATGTTGTTATACATCATGGGGCATCTCCTGATACGTATACTTCTGGTCAAACCGTTGTTCAATCTTATTATAATTATCATGTAAATTCCCTTGGTTGGACGGATATTGGATATAATTATTTGGTGGATAAAAGCGGTAATTTCTTTCAAGGAAGACACAATCCGGATATTGCCAATTCTGATGTTCGAGGCGCTCATGCTGGAGATGCGAATAGTGGTTCAATAGGGATTAATTTCCCCGGAAATGCGGATGTAACAATTGCCACAACTATTCAGATGCAGCGAGTTTCTGAAATATTGGCTTGGTGGTTTGATAAAAAGGGGTGGGATCCGTTATCTTCCGCATCCATGCTAACCCAAGCATACGGAGTATTAACCTTGCCGCGAATTAATGGCCATAGAGACGTTGGACAAACTGCTTGTCCTGGAAATAACTTATATGGTAGATTGGTGAATTTAAAAAATGATGCAAAGCAAATTATCACTAATTGTAATAGTTGTACTAATCCAACCAGTTTACTAGCTTCCTCTGTTACAAGTTCTTCTGCATCCTTAAGTTGGGGAGCAGTGCAAAATGTTATTTCTTATACTATTCAATATAAAGCCGCCAATTCAACATCTTGGATTACAACAACAGCTACTACGAATTCGAAAGGGATTATAGGATTATCTTCCTCAACTTCTTATCAATTTAAAGTAATGAGTAACTGTGGCGCAACAAGCAGTACTTATTCTGCCGTACAAACGTTCACAACACTTGCTCCTCCTCCTGTTTTCATTACATTAGGAACTGGAACAACGGCCTATTCTGGACACCCTTATTCTTCCTCCTACATGGATGAGCGTTCGCAATACATTATTACTAAGAGTGATTTATTAGCATCGGGATGGTCAACACTAACGCCCGTTTTACATTCAATTGCTTTTCAAGTGTCTACACCAAGTTCAACAACATTGAATTCTTTTACAATCCGAATTGCACATACAAGCTTGGCAAGTTATACAAATGGAAATTTTATTTCAGGAACTTCAACAGTAACTACCTACACGGGATCAATTACCACCATAAATGGATGGAATACGTACACATTTAGTACTCCATTTAATTATGACCAAACAATGAATTTGTTAATAACAGTATCATTTAATAATAATGTCGTTGGTACAAATTCAATTGTTCAATCAACCATTTTATCTACCTATAAATCATTGTTCAAACGAGATAACTTAACAACTTCCACCATCGCATCAACTGCCGTCGGAACTCAAAGTTATTATCGTCCAAACATGCGATTTAAATTTGGACCAACTATGGTGAGCGGTGTTACTTCCATGCAAGTTCAAATTGAAGAAGAAGATTTTGCGCAAATACTCGAAAAGAAATCGGTAGTGGTTTATCCAAATCCAATGGGAGTAACCAATAAAATTGCTTTTACTGTTGACGAAATAAGCAATCAACCGTATCAAGTTCTTGTTATTGACCAAATGGGTCGTGTGGTTTATTCGTCCGAGAATGTGTTACTAAATGAATTTGAAAATAGTATTGAACTGGATAAAGAGCTACAACAAGGAAATTATATCTTAAGAATTCAAAATACGGAAGCATTAATCAACGAACGATTCACTGTTTTTGGTGATTAGTTTTACTTGTTGTTGGAAAGATCTGAAAAAACGAGTTTACGAAAATTCAAACAGGTCCAAAAATTTTGTTTTCTAGTGATAGATTGACTTCTATTATCCTATGAATAGGATTAACTTCACTCTTCATTTTATAGCAATAGTCCTGGAAAACATCGTATAGTAGAAATTTCTATTAAACATCTTCGTAAAACGTATATTACTTGGATTAATTCAATGTACAATGAAAGTATTGTATTTAAAGTAGTTTCGGTAATTTCCTTCATCATTTCATTTTCTGTTACAAAATCGTCAAAATCAAATGAATGGATTAGTGGAACCATAAAATGGGGGATTATATCTACAAGGATTACTTCATCTTTTCCTTTAAAGAAATCAAGGTTATAGGTATATCTGTGAATATCCATCATTTCTTCCTTATAACACTCTAACGTGTAGGCAATTCGCTCCAACATTTCAAAATGAGTTCTGTGATTATGAAAACAGAATTGGTAGATGATTTTTTTCATGCGTTTCTTTTAATAATAAATAGGGGATGAAATAAAAATGTAAAGAAATTTGCTCAATTAAAATATTGTAATTACTTTTAAGATGTCAGAAATGACAATTTATTGAAATTCACGGAAGTGTTTACTTTCAACCCGGCTTAAAAACGTCGAAATTTTAAAAGGAACGGGGAAAAGAAGTTTAAAACACTCACGCCGATACGGTGTGGGTTGATCTATTCTTTTCGTTCCAGTCTTTCGACGGCCTTAAGCCGAATGATAGTTTTCGGCCCACACCTCCTATATTATTAATTTTTCCTTTTGGGTCTGGGGTTTTATCAATTAATTAATATGAATACTGTTAAGGTTATTTTCTTCTTTATTTTTATAAGTTCTATTTTTATAAATGCTCAAAAAAATAATTTAGTTTGGCAAGGTACGGGGTATGCCAACAAGACAACAACAGTTCGTCAAATTAATGAAATAGATTGGATTGAAAACGATGGTTCCACATCTTATTACTATACTCAAATTAAAGTGGAGAATAATGAATACACATTAAGTGATAAAAACAGACAAGGAGTGTATATCTATTTAAATTCTAATACTTGTTATTATAAAGACAATAATACAGATTGGGTTGTTATTTATTATGGGAAATGGATAAATATTGGGGATAATTCTGGTTCTCAAACATCAACAAATAATACAACAACGACCCAAATATCAACTAACAATGCAAAAACAACCCAAACATCAAATACTGTTACCGATAACGAGGGTAA
>CAMAQX010000142.1 GCA_945860455.1 Lishizhenia tianjinensis | reverse complement strand
GCTCCATCATTTAATCCTGATGCATTTCCTGCGGTCACTGTTCCGTCTTTTTTGAAAGCGGGTTTTAATCCAGCTAAACTTTCCATGGTAGTGGATGCTCGGGAGAATTCATCAGTAGAAAACACGATCGGATCCTTTTTTTTCTGAGGAATAGAAACAGGTATAATTTCTCCATCAAAAAACCCAGAAGCTTGAGCCGCTGCTGTTTTTTCTTGAGACCAACAGGCAAATTTATCTTGTGCTTCACGCTCAATACCATATTTATCAACTAAATTTTCAGCAGTCATTCCCATGCTGTCAACACCATAAATTTCTTCCATTTTTGGGTTGATAAACCTCCAGCCAAAAGAAGAATCAAACATTTGTGCATCTCTACCAAATGCCGATGAGGTTTTTGAAATTACCCAAGGACCGCGTGTCATGTGTTCCACTCCGCCTGCAATATATAGGTCACCCGCACCATCTTTGATCGCGCGCGAAGCATTTACAACCGCCGCCATTCCTGATGCACAAAGGCGATTAACGGTTTCTCCTGCTACTTCAACCGGAAGACCCGCAAGCAATCCCGCCATACGCGCAATGTTTCTATTATCTTCTCCAGCTTGGTTGGCACAACCTAGAATTACTTCTTCAATTTTGCTTAAATCAAGATTGGGATGTCTTTCAATTAGTTCTTTAATCGCATGAGCGGCAAGATCGTCTGCACGTAAGGTTGATAGAACTCCTCCAAAACTGCCTATTGCTGTTCTCACTCCATCTACGATATATGTATTTGTGCTCATTAAAGTTTAATTTTAAACGAAAATACTATTTTAGGTTGAAATCTTTACATTTTAATTAAATTTGACCGTGGTTTTTAGCAGTGCTTTATTCTTGTTTTTCTTCTTTCCGGTTTTTTTAGTTGGTTATTTTCTGCTTCCTAATTATCTTAAAAATACATGGATACTCTTTGCAAGTTTGTCGTTTTATTATTGGGGTGCTCCGATATTTATTTATTTATTAGTTACCGCCACAATAATTGACTTTTATTTAATCAATGAGATAAACAAATCCAAAACTATAACGCGAAAAAAGGTTTTTTTAGTGGCCTCGTTAACATTAAATTTAGGTTTGTTAGCCTATTTTAAATATGCTAATTTTTTCATTGAAAACTTTAATGTAGCCCTTAATAACATAGGTCTATCAGAGGCTTCATGGACAAAAATAGCGCTACCGATTGGAATTTCATTTTATACATTTGAGACTTTAACATATGCGATTGATGTTTATAGAGGAGTACATGAACCTCTTAAAAGAATTCATCATTATTTATTGTACATTGTTTGTTTCCCTAAGTTAATTGCCGGACCAATTGTTCGATTCAATGTAATAGCGGATCAAATTCCACACAGGAATGAAACAACTGATAATAGAATTTTTGGATTTTATCGGTTTACGATAGGCCTTGCTAAAAAAGTGTTGATTGCAAACACCTTGGGTGCATTTGCTTCTGAAACCATGGGATTATCTCCTGATCATTTGGATTCGGGAACAGCATGGCTGGGTATTTTAGCCTATACCTTTCAAATTTATTTTGATTTTTCAGGATATTCAGATATGGCTATTGGGATTGGGAAAATGATTGGTTTTTCATTTTCTGAGAATTTCGACAATCCGTATAATTCAAGAAGTATTACCGAATTTTGGCGCAGATGGCACATGACTTTGGGAGATTGGATGAAAAACTACTTATATATTCCTCTAGGGGGAAATCAAGTTTCAAGTAACACGCGTTTATATATTAATTTGATTACTGTTTTTTTATTGTCTGGACTTTGGCATGGGGCTAGTTGGAATTTTGTGATTTGGGGTGCTTTTCACGGGCTTTTTTTAATCCTTGATAGAATATTTTTATACAAATGGCTACAAGCAATTGGAATTATTCCAAGTGTTCTATTTACATTTTTTGTGGTAATGATTGGATGGGTTTTCTTTAGTATCGAAAAGTTTTCGGATGCGATGAATTACATCAAAATCTTATTTTCATTTGATTTTCATATAGAATCTTTACTGTTTAGCAATGAATTTTATTTTACGTTATTTATAGCTGTTGTATTTTCTTTTATTGGCATTTTAGGCTTTGGAAAACGAATACAATTATTGATTTATCGAGAAATAAATTATTCTGTACCACAAGCATTGACCGTTTTGATTGTTGCCGTCATTTTATATGGAGTATCCGCAAGTTATATTACGGCTACTGGATTTAATCCGTTCATTTATTTTAGATTTTAATAGAATATGGGAAAAACGGAACGTATTAAAAATGGTTTGTTTTTTCTTCTACTGGTAGGAATGTGCCTTCCCCTGTTGCAGTTTTCTTTTCATTTCGCCAATGAAAAAGGTCTTAAGGGCGCCATCACTGAAATAGAAAAACCAGAGTTTAATCTTTTTACATTACAAAACGTAAAGTTTCAGGAAGAATATGAAAAATACTTCAATGAAAAATTTGGGTTTCGCTCAAGTTTTGTACGTTTAAATAATCAACTAAAATATTGGCTTTTTCAAAATGTACAGGCAAACGGTGTTGTAATTGGTAAAGAGGGTTATTTATACGAATATAATTACATAAAATCCTATTATGGTTTGGATTACATCGGAAAAGAACAGCTAGAAAAAAATGTTCGAGACTTGAAATATATCCAAGAAAAACTCGAGGAAATGAATAAAACGCTAATTGTTGTTCTCGCACCAGGTAAAGGATCTTTTTTCCCCGAGTATTTCCCCGACTCATGCATTAGAAAGGGAGGGCCAACCAATTACACAGATTATGTTTCATTTATGAATAAAGACAAAATAAATTTTGTTGATATGAAATCATGGTTTTTGAAAATGAAACCCACTTCCAAGTATCCTTTATTTCCAAAGTCTGGAATTCATTGGAGTAAATATGGAGAAACAATAGCAATGGATTCGCTTTTGAGGTTTATTGAAAAGAAATCAAGACTAAAATATCCATCCATCAAAATCAAATCCATAGAAGTTTCCGCTACAAATAAAGAAAGAGATTATGACATTGGAGAAGGATTAAACCTTATTTTTCAAACATCTACTTATCCGATGGCATATCCTACTTTTGAAATTCTGAAACCAGAGAAAAACACACATAAAACATTGGTAGTGGCAGATAGTTATTATTGGGGAATGTTTAATTCGGGATTTTCCTCGTCAGTGTTTAATAACGGCGATTTTTGGTTTTATAATCAAGAAGTATATCCTGAACATTACAATAAACAAACCCTGGTTTCATCTATTGATTTTAAAAAGAAAATTAGCGAAAACGAAGTGATAGTATTAATATCTACAGACGCAAACCTATTTAAGTTTCCTTTTGGATTTAGTGAGATTTTCTTGAAATATTATCCCCCGAATTAATTTTTCTTCTTTACAAAAAGGGCATCACTGAGCCCCGTGTTAATTTTGTAATTACTTAAGGTAATAGTTATTGTTCCTTTCGTTTTTTGATTAGCACTTGCTTTTTTCTTGTCTGCGGATGATTTATTAATATCAGAAGCAACACTTTTTGGGATTTTGAATTTCTTAACATCAATTTCAAATTTCATAACACTTGGTAATCCACGTGAAATTTGGTCTCCGTATGTATAATCTACATTTACCGTACCATTACTCAACGTAGTTATTTGAGATTTCATGATGACGGATTTTGCGACATCTACCCATATTTTTGCCAACACAATGTCACCGGCTCCTTCATTTGGAATGATATTAATTAATCTAGTTTGAATAGTTCTAATAACCGCATTTTCGCCGAAGACAGCCGTGTATTTTGATTTATTGGAGATGAAACTATTGAGTTCGGTAAAACCCTGTTTTGGAACAATTACAATGCCTTTTGATTCTATTTTGAATTTATCTTTTTGTTTGAAGTAAATTTTAACGTTAGAAGGCATGATTTTAATCATCGGAATGTTAGCGTTTATGTTCGCATTTACTGTGTAATCTTTTACAGCGAGGAGTTTAGCATTGATTTTATCAATTACAGCATTTGCAGTCTGACTATAAGATAGTACCGAAAAGCATAGAAACGCGAGAAGGAAGAGTTTTTTCATTATGAGGTGATGTCTTTTTTATTAAACTTATAAAGCGTTATTCCAATTAGAACGGCAATGTGCACCAATAAAACAATAATGGATTGATAAATGGAATCATAGGGAACAGGATCCTCGAAGAAACTGCGCCATGAAGCCATGTGTGTTGTAAATAAATAAGGTTTAATAGTATCAAAAACAGTTACATCGAGACTTCCAATAATAGTGAAAAGGATGATGATTGCCATGGTTGAAACAATCGGCCCAACGGAATTTTCTGCAAACGCAGACAAACAAATCGAAAGTGTTGCTACGGTTAGCAGTGCAAGAAAAGCGACACAAAAACCAAGGCCAAAGCGCCAAAGAATATCCGCTTCTTGAAGAATCACCAATCCATCGCTGTTCAATACAATTAAATCACCCGCCCCAAAAACAAGGTGAGAAACAAACAAGGAAAGAAATCCCAGCCAAATGGTTAAGAGCAAGGTGTAAATTGCACCGGCAATAAATTTTGATAGTACAATTTGGGTGCGTGAAATGGGTTTGGTTGCCAACATTCGAACGGTACCCATAGCCGCCTCGCCAGAAATTAAATCTCCAGTTACCAACGCCACGAGCAACGGAATATGAACAACTAACATTTGAAGGATGATAAAAGCAATCAGGTTTCCATTGACTAATTTACCATTGAAGGCAAGTGTTTGCTCAAAACTCGCAGTAATAAAAGAAACAATGGTTTCACCATCGGCTTTCATGGCAAAAATAATGATGGCAATTAGTAGTGTTAATGCCCCAAAACCTAAATAACTTCTAGGTTTTGCAACAATTTTAATAAACTCGTTATAAGTGTTTTTAAGTAACATTAGGCCTGGATAATTTTCATGAAGTAATCCTCTAGTTTTCGTTTGGGTTCAATAGCGTGAATCTCCAAATCAGCATCTATCAACGCTTTACACAGTTCAGGAACTCGTTTTTTAGTGATGTTTACTTCAAGTTCATTGGCAGCAGTTTGAGTTACCGCAGAGACATTCAGTTTTTCTCGAATGATGCGTTCTCCTTTCACCGCGTCGTTTAGTTCAATTCTCACCAGGGTTTCTTCGCTATTTAACAAGCTAGACACGTCACCTTCCACCACTGATTTCCCTTGATTTATGATTACCATTCTGTTGGCAATCAACTCAATTTCAGAAAGTTGATGTGAAGACAATAAAATTGTTTTGTTTTGTTCGTTTTTTAAGCGAAGGATGAGGTTTCGTATTTCAACAATTCCTTGCGGATCCAGACCAGTGGTTGGTTCATCCAAAATAATCAATTCCGGTTTATGCAATAACGTTTGGGCAATTCCGAGTCGTTGTTTCATTCCGTGAGAAAACCCTTTTACCTTGTGTTTCGCTCGGTTACCTAAACCAACAAAATCCAGCATTTCAGCAATGTCTTTTGCGCTTACATTGGCTCCAGAAATTCGTGCGAAAAGCTCTAAATTTTTTTGTGCAGAAAGGTATTTGTAAAAATCAGGCTTTTCAATAATGCTTCCAATATTTTTCAGGATATCAGCTCTATTTTTAGCCAACGATTGTCCAAACAATTCGACAGTTCCTTTATCTGGACTAATTAATGATAACAAACAACGAATCGTTGTGCTTTTTCCAGCGCCATTAGGGCCTAAAAAACCGAACACGTCTCCTTTATTTACAGTAAAAGAAACGTCCTTCACGGCTTCAAACGAACCGAATTTTTTGGCTAAATGTTTTACTTTAATAATGGCTTGTTTTTCCATGATAATTAAACATATCAAAACGTGTATTGTTCCAAAAGGTTGATTCACATAAACATTAACGAACAATATGTTTTAAATGGTGTTCGAATTTGGAAGCTAAATAACTTTGCAAAAAACAACTATGCCTTTTCTCTTTATTTTTGGCTTGATCGTATTTACCCAAGTGATTTTTACTCAATCGTTTCTTTCAGAAACATCTATCATGTTGCAAACCATCGGTTGGCTTCAATTGATTGTGTTTTTATTTTCATTCGGTTTTCTCATTTATTTTTTCAGACAACGAAAACACAATGATTTCAAAAATGGCTTCACTGCATTTGGCGCGTTTATCTTGTTTGGTGTGCCGGGAATGATGTATTTGTTGGCGGGACTTCTTTTTCTACTCACCGGAAATGAAATCTTAAAACAAATTGGTTGGGTATTATCCGGCTTGCTTTTTTTTGGGATTTTAGTAGGCATCATTTACGGCCGTTGGAATTGGAAAAC
>CAMAQX010000141.1 GCA_945860455.1 Lishizhenia tianjinensis | reverse complement strand
TTAGTATGCCGGATGCTCAAATTGAAGCGCGTAAAAGAAAAGAAGAAGAACGTGATGCCGAATTGAAATTGGCTCGAGAAAATGCGATTCAAGAAGGTTTTGAACCTCGAAAAGTGACCTCAGTTGAATCCCTGTAAATGCATCAAAAGCTCCTTGACAAACTGAATAAACGCCAGCATCTTGGTACATTTCGTGAATTAAGTAGTAGTGAATCAGGTATTGACTTTTATTCAAATGATTATTTAGGTTTCGCTCGAAATAATACTATTCAACTCAATTTAAAAGGTTCGACTGGTTCTCGCTTGATTTCTGGAAATTCAATCGAAGCGGTAAATTGCGAGACTTTTTTAGCAACCCATTTTAATGCTGAATCGGCTTTAGTTTTTAATTCAGGCTATGCAGCAAATTTAGGCTTACTGAGTTCTGTTCCTCAACGAGGCGACATAATTCTTTACGATGAAAGAATTCATGCCAGTGCAAAAGAGGGAATGCGTTTGTCATTTGCGGATTCATTTGCTTTCAAACACCATGATTATATCGATTTAGAGCGTCAACTTAGAAAGTTTGAGGATAAGGTGGTATATGTGGTTGTGGAATCCTTGTATTCAATGGATGGAACAATGACTCATTTTCGGAAATTGACAACACTTTGCAATGAATTTGATGCTTTTTTGATTGTGGATGAGGCGCACAGTGCAGGGGTTTTTGGTGAAGCGGGCAGAGGAGTGGTTTCTGCATTGGAATTAGAAAATGATGTTTTTGCTCGTGTTGTTACCTTCGGAAAAGCATACGGATTGGCAGGTGCAGCTGTTCTTGGGTCTGAAAATCTGAAAAAATACATGGTTAATTTTGCACGTTCGTTTATCTACACTACAGCGCTTCCAAATGCTATTTATCAGTTGATTCAAGAAAATGTTGGGTCCAATTTGGTGACTCAACAACAATCGGAGTTACACAAAAACATTGCTTTATTTCGCAATAATTTCCAACATGAAGCCTGTGTTTCAGAGATCAATTCGCCTATTCAAATAATTCATTTAGGTAATATAGAAAAAACAAAAAAAATTGCTTCAACATTAAACCAAAGTAATTTAACCGTAAAACCAATTTTTGCTCCCACCGTACCTGAGGGACAAGAATGCCTAAGAATTTGTTTGCATTCCTTTGATTTACAGGAGGATATTTCAAGCTTAGCCGCGCTACTCACTCAAGAACTAGCTGAATGAAACGGATTGGTTTATTATCAGATACCCATGGTTATTTGGACGATCGAATCTTACATCATTTTGAAAATGTAGATGAAATTTGGCACGCTGGAGATATTGGAGATATCGAGTTGTTGGATGAACTAAAAGCGTTCAAACCGACGAGAGCGGTTTGGGGCAATATAGATAATCATATTATACGCAAAGACACGAAAGAATTTCTTCGATTTAAATGTGAAGATGTCGAGGTGCTCATTACGCATATTGGTGGTAAACCGGGTAACTATTCCAAGCCTGCTTATGAAGAGCTACAATTAGGTTCGCCCAAGTTGTTTATTTGTGGGCATTCGCACATATTATTAGTTAAAATGGACCCGCGTTATAATATGCTTTGGATGAATCCTGGAGCGTGTGGAATTAAAGGCTTTCATCAAGTGCGAACCATTTTGCGATTTTCCATTACAGGAGATCGAATTCATGACCTTGAAGTAATTGAATTAGGAAAACGAGCTTAAATTTTAATTTCGCACCTTTCGTTTTCGCAAAGCGCTAAAATTTCTTTTTCGGATAAGTTTAATAAATCCGATTTCAGCATTTTTCGTTTTTCGTGTGAAAACTGCTTGATCATTTTTCCTTCGCAAAATCTCCTGAGTTGTGTTTCGTTTTCCAGAATCAAACCTGGAACTTGTGTTAATTTTCCAGTTTCATCTTTTGCTGCCATCGTGAAATAACACGAATTGGTGTGTTTGGTAACTTTGGTTTTTGGATTTATCGATTCTACGCGAATACCAATAATCATCGTAGTATTACCCACATAATTGACTGATGCCATTAAATGAACCAGGTCGCCAACTTCCACCGGGTTTAAAAATTCCACCCCTTCAACAGCGACGGTAACACAATAATTTTCAGCATGCTTGGTGCCGCATACATAAGCAATTTTATCCATCAATGAAAGTAAAATACCCCCATGAACTTTGCCTCCAAAATTCGCGTAACTTGGAATCATTAACTCAGTTAGAGTAGTTTCTGATTCGCTATTTTTTTTAAAAACTTGCATTATTCTTTATTTAACAGATCAACAAATTCGTCAAAAGTAACTCGTTTGTAATTACTTGGTATTCCAAATAGATCGTAGTTGGGAGCAATTTTGTTGTGTTTCTTAAGTGTGTATTTTAGAATTCCATCTTCGGTTTCAACGTAGTACTCTAATGGAAGACCGGGAAAGTCTTGATAAGCATCTTGGTATTTTGCCGCAAACTCTTTGCTATAATAGCATTCAAATGATTGATTGGATTTTAGTAGGGTGAGCTTCAATTTCTTAGCCGTTAATTCACTAATTATTTTTTTACCCCGTTTTTTTTTCCAAATATATTTTACTTGAATTTTGGAGCTATCCGGATTTTTAAATTCATCTTTAATGGCATAATGATCCGTTTCACTCAATGAAATCAATAAATAGGATTTTTTTCGCGGAATGTGTTTGATGAATATCTGTGCGTCAAATACAGGAGATGGAGTTTCAATTCGAACCAAAGAATCGAGTGAAAAAACTATCATTTCTAATGGGTTATCCTCTGGACGATCCAAATTGGTTATTTCATAAACAAGTGTTCCAACAAACGGCTTTTTGAGTTGACTATAACTTGAGGTAAAAACAAACAAAAAAAGAAAGGGCACTATTTTATTCATGTGAAAATTGTTTCAAGACAAAGATGCAAATTTAATCTTGTGTTTTAGATTTTTAGTACATTTGGCAAAACAATCGTGTTATGAATTTTGAATTGCAACACAATGAAAACATCGTTACGGTGATTTCTCATGTCGAAAAACTAGACGCTTCTTTGGCTCCTGAACTAAAAGGACATTTTTTATATATCAATAAAAATAACCGTAATCGCGTCATTTTTGATATGTCGAAAACAAAATATTGTGATTCTTCTGGTTTGAGTGCAATCCTAATGGCAAATCGATTATGCAAAGACACGAATGGTAAATTCATTCTATGCAATGTTCAGCCAACAGTGATGAAAATGATACGCATTGCTCAATTGGATAAAGTAATCGATATTGAAACTACGCATAAAACATCTTTGGAAAGATTTCATTCGTGATTTTTTCAGTCACCATTTTGGGAAGTGGATCAGCCGTTCCAACTCCGTCTAGATTTCCTACTGCTCAATTTGTTTCGTGTAACAACCGCAATATTTTAATCGATTGTGGAGAAGGTACACAATTTCAAATGCGGAAATACGGTGTCAAAATTCAATCTTTGCAAGTGATTTTAATTTCTCACCTGCATGGAGATCATTTTTTTGGATTGGTAGGATTGATAAGCACCATGCATTTATTGGGTAGAAATAGTGGGTTAACGATTGTGGGACCCAAAGGATTGGAAGAAATTATTCGGGCGCAATTGGAAATTGGTCATCGTAAATTGGATTTTGAAATTGAATTTAAACTATTAGAAAAAGGAGAAATCTCCAGCGTTTATGACGATAAATTAATTGAAATTCATACATTTCCTCTAAATCACAAGGTTCCAACACATGGATTTTTGATTAAAGAAAAAGCCACTGAATTGAACCTGAAAAAGCAGAAAGTCATTGATTTTAAAATACCATTGGCGGTAATTCATCAATTAAAAGCAGGAAAAGATGTGCTAGATGAGCAGGGTAGGTATTGGAAGTTTAAAGAATTCACATTGCCTCCCAAGAAATTACTTTCCTATGCCTATTGTTCAGACACTAAATTCGATGAGCGAATTATTGAATACATAACAGGGTCGACAGTTTTGTATCATGAAGCCACGTTTATTGAAAAAGACAAACTACGGGCAAAAAAAACATTTCATTCAACGGCCGCCGAAGCAGCTACTATTGCATTGAAGTCACAAGTTCAAAAATTAATAATGGGACACATAAGTGCGCGCTATTCAAATGAATTGGAACACGTAAAAGAGGCGAAACATATTTTTGATAATACTACTTTCGCCTACGATGGTATGATTATCGAAATTGGAGAATAAGAAAGGTTATTTCCCTTCAATCCAGTTCGTTATTTCAGCATCATCAGGACTTGTACGTGGTCCGATAACTTTCGCTAAAAATCCATTTTCATCGATTAAGTATTTCTGAAAATTCCACTGAACGGAATTGTCTTCTAATCCATTTTTTGATTTTTCAGTTAAGAATTGATAAACCGGATGCATATCTTTTCCCTTCACTGAAATTTTACTCATCATCGGAAATGATACTCCGTAATTCTTTTGACAAAAAGTAGCGATTTCTTCGTTTGATCCTGGTTCTTGGCCCATGAAATCATTTGCAGGAAAACCTACAATCACAAAATTAGACCCTTGATATTTTTTGTAAAGTTCTTCTAATCCTTCATATTGAGGGGTTAATCCACATTTGGAAGCTGTGTTGACAACCATTATTTTTTTTCCTTTGAATGACGATAAGGAAACTGTTTCACCTGAAATTGTTTGTACACTAAATTGATGAATACTTTGTTTTTCTGTGTTTTGCATGTTCGTTGGATTTACTTGGGCTTTTTGACTGTTACTACAAGCCATGATTAGACAAGATAAGGAAAGTATAATTATAATTTTCATTATTATATTTTTTTAATGAAACAAAACAAATACAAAAAAGTTTAGACTATAAACTGGAACCTTTTTTCAAAAATAACGAATAAGTTTTTAATGCGAAACCATCTCCTTCAACTTGTAGCAATATTTACTTTTACTTTCCAGTTCACTTATGGACAAGTAACTTATAATGGATTATGGAAAGGAGCTGTTTTTTCTACCAAAATTGATGACTCAACTGAACAGGTTGTTTTTGTTTCCATGAGTAAATACAAATCCAATTTAGAAGCATTTGTCCGAATTGAGACAAAAGGAGCATTATCATTCCATACCTATAAGTGCCAAGGAGATTTTTTGGATTCAATTTTAACGTTTAATAAATCCCAATTGGATAAGAAATCAAAGGATTGTATTTTAGCTGAAGTTTGGGGCATTAAATTGAAATACATTGATTCTACAGGCTATTTGGAAGGAGAATTGATATCAGCGAATAAATCAATTACCTCAAAACGAATCGTATTATTCAAATCTTCTGGAAAAATAGATGCTGTTGAGAAAAAAGAAACGAGCCATGCTTGGTTTTACTTATTTCAAAAAGAGTACAAACTTGGATTGGTTGCTCCCGATTTACGCGATGAGGTTAGAAGGAACTTTCAGTTTCAGTCGGTATATTTTGAACCTGCCGAATCGATTTTAAAGGAGGAATTTAAAAACTACCTAAGAAAAGTTATCCAAGTTGTTAATGGACATACAGATTTGAGATTGAAAGTTATTGGTCATACCGATTGGGATGGTTCAGATGAATACAATGAAAAACTATCTCTAAAACGAGCAGAAACAATAATTCACTACCTAGAATCCAATGGACTCGGGCGAGATCGCATAGAATATGAATTTAAAGGAGAAAAAAAACCTGTCGAAAGTAACGAAACTTTTGAAGGTAAAAAACGCAATCGACGCGTTGACTTTCAATTTATTTGATGTTTCAAAAAAACTTTAACGATTTAGGTTTGTAAAAGAATAAATTTCTTTTTATTTTCGTAACCTAAAATTAATTAACATGAAAAAGATTTACGTTTGTTTAGTAGGATTACTTGCTGCGGGAACTTTGGTGGCTCAAAAAAATTCACCAGTTCTAAATGGCAAGAATAATTCATTTATTCAAGAAAAAGCACCAAAAGGTGTATTTACTCAGCCTAAAGGTATTACACTTTGGCAAAATGATTTCTCAGTTCAAGCAGATTGGGCTACAGGGAATGCAGGAAGTACAGGAACTCCTCCTCACACTGCTGGTGATTGGGAAATTACAACAGATTTGGGTTCTGCAAATCAAACTGCTTCTGCTCAAATTGCAACCTTGGTTCCAGCTGGACACACAACTGCGGCTAATGGGTATGCAATCATTAATTCAGATGCAGCTGGAGGTAGTCAAACACAAAACGCATGGATTTATTACACAGGTAACATTGATTTAACAGGTCAGCCTAATGTTGTTATGACTTTTCAACAAACCCACAGAAGATTCGCTGAATCAACATTTGTGATTTATAGTTTGGATGGTGGAACTACATGGTTAGAAGTAGAAGTGAATGCAAGTATGA
>CAMAQX010000140.1 GCA_945860455.1 Lishizhenia tianjinensis | reverse complement strand
TAATACAACTTGGTTCAAATTTATTTCACCTGCCTCTGGTGACATTCGAATCAATGGAACCGCGATAAATTTCAATGGGCAAATTGCGGTTTACGGTCCAACTAATTGCACTTCGATTATTGCAAACGATTTAGAGGGGGCGAATGATGATGCAATTGGTGGAACAAGTCTCGCACCAAACTTTACAATATGTAATTTAATTCCGGGCCAAACGTATTATTTAATGCACGATGGTTTTAGCGCTCCAGGAATTTATTCGATTGCAATTTCAGAAATCACATTGAACGCTGGGTCGTCGCCGGGCACATTAAATGTTTGTTATGGTGATACAGCAGCACTTTTCAGCGGCTTAACCAACTATTCCAATGGTGGTATTTGGACACAACAAATTCCAACCTTAGGACTTCAAGATAGTTTGTTCAATACAATCGGTTTGGCTAGCTCAGTATATCCATTTACATATACGCTGACTGATGGATGCGCAACAGACGCAGAAATTGTCGATGTCCAAATTTACAATCCTTCTCGTGCTGGAGATAACGGTACAATAACGGTTTGTTTAAATGAACCATTTAATTTATTGGCTGCCCTTGTTGGTAATGTTGATTTTGGGGGATATTGGTTAAATCCACAGAACATTCAATTGCCAGGAAGTTTGGATATAGCGGGAGCAATAGGTGGGCAGTTTAATTATGAATATGTTGTAACTAATGGTGTTTGTCCTGAAGACACGGCATTAATATTAGTGAATGTTGATCCAAGTTGTGATTACAGTGTTGGATTGAATGAATATAGTTTGAATGTATCCATTTATCCAAATCCTTCGTTTGGATTGTTCCAACTAAAAATAAATGGAATCAATCAACAATTAGATGTAGATATTGAGGACATAAATGGCAGGGTCATTCAACAAATGGACAATGACTTTATTCAAGCAGACGGAAGTTATTTTATTGATATATCTAAATCAGTTCCTGGAATTTATTTCATAAGACTTAATTCGAATGGAAAAGATTGGGTCTATAAAATAAGCAAACAATAGTTTATGGTAAAAAAGAGGTCATATAGACCTCTTTTTTGTTTAATAGTAGTAAATAATCGCCTCATCTTTCAATTTTTACTAGCTTTGTGACAAATAGTTAATTATGAGATATTTCGCGCTTTTATTTTTCGTCGTTGTTGGGTTTTCAACCCTTCAAGCACAATGTAATTACACTTTAGTTCTTGGCGATAGTTTTGGCGATGGTTGGAACGGTGGACAAATGATACTTGTTCAAAATGGTGATACAATTGCATTTCTTAACGGCCCTGGGCTTAATTTTGGAAATGGTGCTAATGACACAACTGTTATTGTTTCTGTAACACCGGGTCTTCCTGTAAATTTAATTTGGAACACGACAGGAAGTTATCCCTCGGAAATGTTAGTTAATTTATTTGATGAAAATGGAATGCAAGTTTTTTCAATGCCAAATAATTCAGGTTCCTTGGCTTTAACCACTCTATTCACCTCCACTCCAACTTGCGCACCCTGCAACGGAAATCCAACTCCGGGAAATACGCTTTCAAGTAATGGTTTTGCACTGTGTAATGGTGCTACGACTGTGCTTTCACTTCAAACCCCAACACTAGGTTCAGGTGTGACATACCAATGGTTTAATTCACCGGACGGTGTAAATTTTACGCCAATTGCGGGCGCAACCTCCCCTACCTATTCAATTACTGCTTCAGTTGATGAATATTTTTATTGTGCAATAACATGTGCCAGCTTTACCACAACCAATTCTACAACCGCTTATATCACTATTAATCTACCCAATCAATGTTATTGTGAACCAATTTATTTTAACGGTACTCAGGCTGGGGATTTAATTTCAAATGTCGAAATTATCGGAACAGCCCTTGCAAATAATACAGGTTTTATTGCTGGTGGACCATCCTATACTTTCTTTACTGGTCAACCAAATTATACAGCGACTTTACTACCATCAGCGTCTTATAGCCTTGCCATCGCAACAGGTGAATATGGTAGCCAAGGGTATGCTGCTTGGGTTGATTACAATGACGATGGTTTTTTCACAATTAATGAACGAATTGGCTATACTATCGGGACAATTGGTACAGGATTCACAATGGGTCAAGTAAATGATTCGTCTTCTTTTGTTATTAGTTTAACGTGTAATCCTCCAGCAGGTATTCATCGTTTACGAATCAGAGGAGCCTATTTTACGGATGGTGACCAAATAGATCCTTGTTTGAGCTATGGTTTTGGTGAAACTGAAGATTATGATATCACTATTGCACCGCCTCCAGCTTGTCCTTCAGCTGGATTAGTGGTTTCAACTACAACAACGCAAACATCGGCAACAGTTGGATGGTTATTAAGCTGTTCCTCTTCAACAATTTTTGATTTGGAATATGGTCCTGTTGGATTCACTCCAGGAACTGGAACATTCTTAAATAATCAAACAATAACTTTGTCTAGTGATACGGCATCATTTACCTTTAATGGATTAACACCAAATACGGAATATACTTTTTATTACCGCGCTAATTGTGGGTTGGATTCAAGCTTGTGGTCTGCTGCAAATGATTTTAGAACACTATGTAGCTCAATTACAGCACTTGGTTGGTGTGAAGGATTTGATTCAGATTCTCAAACAGAACAGTGTTGGACAGTCTTAAATGCGAATAATGATTTTTCAGCATGGGATACAAATACAGATTTTAATCAATTAAACGGGAATAATTGCGCGTCAATTTCAACAGATTTCAATGCTGGAGCGAATGATGATTGGTTAATTACTCCTCAGTTAACGTTAACTGGAACAGAAATTCTTTCTTTTAATTACCGCGTAACAAGTTCATTTGAACCGAATGACCTGAAAATTAAAATTTCTACAACGGGTAATTCTCCAAGTGATTTTACTCAAACTTTAATGTCTTTAGATTCTATTGCAAATATTACGTATCAAGATACTTCGATAAATTTGAGTTCATATACAGGGAATGTATACATTGCATTACACGTTCCTGCAGGTGGTTTGGACGGATGGATACTTTATTTGGATCAAATTTGTATTCAAGCTTGTGCTCCTGCTACAATTACAAATGATAGTATTGAAATTTGTCAAACTGCTGATTCACTAGACTTAACGACTGTTTTAAACATTGGTCAAAGCATTGGTTCTTGGTCTTTAGCTCAAAATCCAACGGCATTATCTGGTTCAATATTAGATTTAACTGCTTTGACAACAGGTAATTATTTGGTAAATTACTTGGTGAATAATGCATGTCAATCAACTTCTGCTTATGCCCTTGTTAATTTGTATGAGCCTTCTAATGCTGGGATTGATAGCGCTGTAATTTTGTGTAAGGGACAACCTTTTGACTTGTTTAATGCGCTTACTGGCACCTTCCAGACAAGCGGAACATGGTATAGTCCTTCAAGCCAACCGTTACCTGGATCATTTATTGTTACCGGAAATTTCCCTGGTCAATTTAATTATGATTATATAATGACAAATGGCGTTTGTCCAAGCGATACGTCGAATGCCTTACTAATTATTAATGATTGTATTTATGTTGGGTTAGATGAGTTGAATAATGAGAAAGTAACCGTTTATCCAAATCCTACAAGTGATTTATTGAATATCAACGCAACGGGAATTTTTGGAAAATCAATGTTTTACGTTCAAGATTTGAATGGACGAGTTGTTTATCAGCAGGAAACAACTTTTGAAACATTAATGAAACAAACAATAGATGTATCGAAATTAGGTATAGGATTATATCATTTGATTGTAATAAATAAGGATGAAAAATGGGTGATTCCTTTTTCAAAAAATTAATATCACAAATTAGTTATTTTGGAAGGAGGCCTTTGGGTCTCCTTTTTCGTTTTATCTTTGTAACTAAAAGTTAATGTCAGAACAACGAACAGAAATAAGCAGCTTAGGCGAGTTTGGATTAATCAAACATTTAGCCAGTAAAATTGAAGTAAAAAATGCCTCAACCCTAAAAGGAATTGGGGATGATGCTGCAGTAATTGATATCGGAAATGGTGAAGTTCAGTTAATTTCTACAGACATGTTGGTCGAAGGTGTACATTTTGACCTAACTTACCTTCCGTTAAAATATTTAGGATACAAAGCAGTTGCTGTCAACGTTTCAGATATTTGTGCCATGAATGGTATTGCCGAACAAATTACCGTTTCAATTGCATTTTCAAATCGTTTTCCAGTCGAAGCCATTGATGAGTTATACCTTGGAATGCGTGAAGCGTGTGAAAAATATAATGTGGATTTAGTGGGAGGAGATACAACCTCCTCATTATCTGGACTAGTTATTAGTATCACTGCAATTGGAAAAGCAAAAAAAGAACAAGTGGTATATCGATCAAGTGCAGGTGAACACGATTTAATTGTTGTTTCGGGAGATCTTGGTGGCGCCTATATGGGATTACAGATTTTAGAAAGAGAAAAACAAATTTTTAAAGAAAACCCATCTGTTCAGCCTGACTTAGACGGCAATGATTACATTTTACAACGCCAAATGAAACCCGAAGCTCGGGTCGATGTAATTCAGTTTTTAAAAGAATTGGATGTGGTTCCTACTTCTATGATTGATATTTCTGATGGCTTAGCCTCTGAGTTATTTCATATTTGTTCAGCAAGCAATACAGGGTGTCATATTTACGATGAAAAAATCCCAATTGATGCTCAAACATCGATGGCAGCAATAGATTTTGAAATTGATCCAAGTACGTGTGCCTTAAATGGTGGAGAAGATTATGAATTGTTATTTACTATCAAACAAGCCGATTTTGATAAAATTAAGGGGAATCCACACATGACAATAATAGGACATATTACGGATGTATATGATGGCATGTATTTTATTGACAAACAAGGAACTGCTATTCAGTTGCAGGCACAAGGCTGGCAACATTTTAACTCCTGATATAAATCATCTTTTAAACCACTTTAAATCATTTTTAGATGGGTCTTTAGCGACTAATTTAGCACTGTAAATGTTAAATTAATTCCAAGTTAAATGGCAAATAGAACTGTTTCACAATCTGATTTTATAAAAAATGTAGAGTTTAATCGATTTGGATTAATCACTGTAATCTTAACGTTAGTTGGGTGTTTGGGTGGGCTAACGGTTGGATTAAGCGCAATTGAAAGTACAGTAGCATTAATAGTCGTGATAATTCCAACGATGACCACTTTAAGCTTTCTTTTAGCGGTTTCTCCTATGAAATGGATATTATCTGCGGCTGCGATAAGTTTGTCAATTGACTTAATTTTAATGACTTACTATCTGCTTACTTGAAACTAAAGTCTATTAGATTCCGTAAAGATTGTTTGCAAGTTTGAATGGATTTTATATCTTTGACTAACTCAATATGAATATGAAAGCAATCTTATCGTTTTTTCTTATCGGTTTTTTAGTTACTTCTTGTTATAAATATGAAGAAGGCCCCCGAATTTCATTGCTTAGTCGTAAGGCAAGATTATGTAATGAATGGAGACTTGGCACATATTTGGACAACGGTACCGATAAAACAAATTTGGATGAAACAACTACCTTAACCATTGAAAAAGATGGTACTTATTCTATTTCTACTGTCAAGTCAGAATTGGGACAACTGCAGTCTACATTCTCACATGGAACATGGGTATTCCAAAATGGCCAAGGTCAAATTATCATGACTGGAAGTCAAATGGGCGCTACACCTATTACTTACGATATTTTGGAATTACGAAATTCACAATTACAATTGCGCAAAAAAGTGGTTGGAATTTACTATACCTATATTTATCAAGGTAAATAAATTTTATTTCTCCGGAAACACTAATTCTTTCGCTTCTTTCAGTAAACCTCTTGTGTCTGTTGCGAATTCTTTGATTTGTAATTCTTCTGTTGCAGTTAAATTAAATTTCGTTGGATTTTTCTCCCAACTAGAAACTGGAATTACATAATACCCTCTCGGTTCACCGCCTAATTGCACCCAAAATGGATAATATCCCCAATCATTCCAAGTAATTTTACCTGCCACTATTTCTAAGTTCAATTCAACACCGATTCCTCCATTTTTATATCGATCTCGTTGATTACTTATGAAATTCCCTAAACTAAATGCTACTGGCACATCTTTTTTAGGATTGTTTTTAGGGTGTATTACTTTTAAAGGTTGGATAACATGTGGGTGCATTCCAATAATTGCATCTACTCCTAAATCGGCCATCCACTGCGCTAATTTATCTTGATAAGTGTTCTCTTTGCGTTGGTATTCATCTCCCCAATGTATTGTGGTAATAATGAAATCAGCTCCTTTTTCTTTTGCTTTTTTTATATCTTTTCGCATTACTATTGTATCAATGAGATTCACAATATTCGGGGG
>CAMAQX010000139.1 GCA_945860455.1 Lishizhenia tianjinensis | reverse complement strand
TGTTTTCTGCTGGGGGTCTGCCGCTGCTTGTGTTTATGCTCGCCTGCTAAAGCGCCTCTGCTGCGGTCCTGCCTGTCGGCCGTGGCCGGTCACAGTTTTTGAGCCCCACATGCTCAAGCAACTTCTTCCACTTCACCTCCGGGGCAGAGAGCTTTATAAATAAAAATAGACATCGCATTAATAAGCCCATTGAGCAACGTCGAAATGGCTGGATCCCCTCCGTTTTCGTTCCATCACTAGCTTTTCGCACCGCACACAACCACATTGTCCCTCGTCCCTCATGCCAAAGAGCTTGTCTTTTCCTCCACCATCAAAAACAACCCAACCCAATAGCCTCAGAATATCGTTGTTGCGAAGCGGTACAAAATCGATCTCTTTCCCATGCGCATTGAAAGATTCGACTGGGGACCCAAAAGACGAAGTTGCGTTTAAATTTATGGATGTTTGATCCGCCGTGGCGGAGAGTTTCAGAAATTTTAGCAACGAGGACAATTTGGGTAGTCTAATCTTTCCAGCGCTAGACCTTTTTGCTTACTTTTTGGGGCGATGCCAAAAAGTATAAAATCAAAAACCCTTAATTTAAACAACAACAAAATCTTCGGCTATTTCCAGCCCACAATGCGCCAGTCCCTTGTGCAACTTGCAGAGGTCATTCCCACTTCCTCCGGTCGTTCTTCATATCCCCCTTCGGCGCTAACTCGCGGGCGGCTCGCTTGCTTCATTCATCTCCATTCCGTTATCACTTCATTCCGTTTCATTCCGCAGCCCCACACTACATTACGCCATTTCGCAACCCTCATGGCTCCATTTCGTTTTTCCCACCGCTGGCTCTAGGCAGTTTTCCCTTTTTAAAATTATGGGTATTGGATTGAAGATTTTGAGCAGAACAACATTTCTTTAGTTCGTGTGAAAATGACTTCCTACTGGTGCTGTGAATACATTCCCCCTTTTTCTCAAAAGGTCATGTATCACATCAATCCAGCAGTCATCAAATCGATTCTTTCCTCAATGCCCAAAGAGGAGTTTTATCGTCATGCACGTTTCATCCATTCTCAGTCCCTTTCGTTGCCAGAGGGCTCCAATCGGCAGGCCATGTTTTTCAATCTTTGGCAGTGGTGTCTCCGCCTCCATCGGGAGCGTTTTGGTGGGTAGTTTCTCTCCAAAACATTCAAAAAATAGTATAAGTACTAAAGCAAAAATCAGAAACCATTCCTTATTAAACTTTTTTACTCCCTTTGCAATCATTGCAAACTTTGCAACACCTTATTTTGAATTGAAAGAAGAATAAAAAATAAATGCAAATTTAGGGCACTGCATTCGTAAATTAAAGGTCAAGCCCAGCCCGTTTTGATTAATAAGTCCCAATCTATCTCAATTTGTTAATTTATTCTGCTCATTTTTAAGAAATTAGTTTTTGACGTACATTTGTATTTGTTGTATAATTACTCTTATTGCGGTTAGCAACAAGTTATAGTTAATGATGAACAGAGCAAAAACCATATTTGTAATTGCCATATTGTTGATATGTGGTCTCGGAATTTATTCGTTTAACCAAAAAGCGAACAATAAAATCACTGTGGAAGTCTCTAAAGGAATGGACGTCGAATTAGTTAGAATACAATATGGATTTTATTCAGGAAACAACACAAATGATAAGCCATTAGTTGAAAAAGGTTTAAAACAAATCGTGTTTGAAAGTGGTAAATCAACTGGATTTGAAACGATATGTGGTGAAAATGACTTTCTAATTACTTATGGAAATGAATATTATATAAAAGTTCGACACTTTATCCCGAATAATTTCACCGATGGATTACCAGAGCCACACGAATATCAATTCAAATTAAAGAAAACGAGTGAGGGAATTGAATTATTATTGGATGTGAAAGGACAAGATGGAATGATAATTACAGAAAAGATGGCTAGAATTGCGGACGCAGAAAGTAACCAGCAAGGAGAGCCAAGAAATAAAGAATAACTATAACATGCTGTAAGCAAAATGGCGCCCGATTACACTCGAGAGAAAGGGCCAAATTGCCTACAGCAGAACCGTTAATCATTACATATTTTGCAATCATCACTTTTTAGAAAGAAGAATAAAAAATAAATGCAAATTTAGGGCACTTCATTCGTTCATTCAAGGTCAAGCCCTTCGGGTTTTGATAAAATAATCTCCACCCTTTCATTTCTCTCATTTCGTGCTATTCTTTAATATGAAATCATATCTTGGTTTTTCTTCTTATTCTTTCTTTAAAGTCGGGTAGTATTTTTTTACCAAAAACCTTGCATTTCCTCATTCCGTTCCCTCGGTCAGCACTTTCTTTTTTTTCCTTTTTTTTCTTTTGGAATTATTAGTGTGCGCGAAGCGCTGATAACCAGAGCATAATTTTTAATCCTAAATTATGTTCACTTTCCAACTAAAATCGTTTCGCTCGGAACACCAAATTACCCAACCCCATTTCTTCATCCTGTGCAAAGGTCTCAACAGCGGAAAACCACTTTCAGAGCCCTGCCCGAATTGCTTTATTTGTATTTGCCAGACAGAGCAGGAAAAAGAAAACTTGTACTGGATCCTCTTTGCCCTTTGGCAAGGCCGCAGGTTTCACCAAGTTTTGTGCGGTTCGGTAATTCCCTTCATTCGCAAAAAGGAACTTTCAAACCTCATCCACCAGGGGCAAAATTACGCTATCCATTTCCCAGATAATTTCCGTAAAAATGTCCAAGCCCTGCAGCTGCTCCAACAAAAGGAAAAAGAATACGCCAAACTCACTCAATCCATAAAAGAATTGAAAGTTGTTATCGGTCACCAAATGATCCAATAGAAAAATCACGTTGACACTTCCAAAATCCACTGTCGCCTTTTGTTCACGTTCAAAGTGGAGCGAAACTCAAACTTGGGTACCGTAAGGAAGCCGAAGGATCCCCGAAACGGTCAAGTTTGATGAGTGGAACGCCTGAACTGAACATCAGCGACGAGTTTTCTTTGTTTCTTTCTTTTGCGGAAAAAGAAAGAAGAAATAAATTCCTTCTCCAGCGCTAGACCTTCTTTCAGTCCCGATCGCAGCATCGGGATTTGCTTACTTTTTGTGGCAACTAACCACAGTGATCTCACTTACCACAGGTAAACAATCACAAAAACAAGGCACTAATCAAAAAACTCCTTAATCTTTCGGATCGACAGATAACCAGCCGGTGTTGTTCCACATTCCCCCTTTTCTCCAAAAGGTCATGTATCACATCAATCCGGCAGTTATCAAGTCCATCCTCGCTTCCATGCCCAAAGAGGAGTTTTATCGTCATGCGCGTTTCATCCATTCACAGTCCCTTTCGTTGCCAGAGGGCTCCAATCGTCAGGTCATGTTTTTCAATCTTTGGCAGTGGTGTCTTCGCCTCCATCGGCAGCGTTTCGGCGGGTAGCTCCCCGCCTTATTTATCCTCTTTAAATAGGGTAGGGGACACCAACTCCCTAAATAGTATAAACCCCTAATTTTATTAGTATAAATACTATTTTTTCATCATTCCCCCCCCCAAAAAAAAACAAAATAATTCCTATATTCAATAAGCAATTCAGCGCTTATTTTAGTTCCTTTTACATCAAAATGACCATTTCTTACAAAAATCACATGTATGGATTGTTTGTAATTTAGCAAATACGCTAAAAGTTTAGCAATTACACCTGAGGTTGGATGTATTTGTTAAGGTTTGTTGTGTATGTAAAAAGTTTATAAATCATATATGAAGATAGTACTAATTGAGTCATTCGAGCATCTTACGATTCACTTGCAATCTCCCCGCTATTTATGTGGGCATACAATTTTTAGAGGTGTTCAAAATCAGGTTACACACAAACTGATTCCATCAGTAGGTCGAATTGATAGATTCGCAAACTTTAATTTATGTGATTTCATTAGAGAAGAAAAAGAACTTTTAAATAGGTTTAGACATAAGTCATATGGGCAGCTTGAAAAAATCCCACATAATGATTGGATTTGGCTTGCACTTGGTCAGCATCATGGTTTACCAACTAGATTACTTGATTGGACATTTAGCCCACTTGTTGCAGCATATTTTGCAACCGAGCCACAATTAGATTATAAGGGAGACTTACTACCTTTAGATCCTGAAGGTGGAGCAATTTATGTCTTACATGATTGTGATTACCTAGATGCATACAACACTGACATTAATCCATTCACGATTGATAGACATCGAATAATATATGCTCCTACTGTTTCAAATAGAATAGCAGGTCAGGCTGGATTATTTACTGTGCATCCTGACCCAAGACAGGAATTTCAATTAGGATTTAAAGATGAGTATCAATCAAGGTGGATAGAAAAGCTTTGTTTCACAAAAGAGGTTGCGGCGAAAATCCAAAAGACATTACATTTCTTAGGAATCAGAAAGGGAGGTATTTATCCGGACATAGATGGATTTGCAAGTGATACAAAGATAAGAGCAGCTTTTGCGGAAGATCACATTGAATGCTAAATCACAAGGTATACAACCACATATAAAAGTCAGGGTAACATTATACAAGAAAAGCCATACTTTTTATAGCTACAAAATGTTTTAAGTAATGTTTTACTGAGTTAATCAAATTTATTATGTTGACGGAAAAACAACTGGATGAACTTATTTTAAAACTACGCTGGTTTGACGATAAAAGGAGGACAATTGATGATGGTAAGAAATATGTTTTTTCTGGTAAAGACATTAGATACATTCACATTCGAAATTTTCATGAATTTCATAATAAGTCATTTTTTCGAGTTAGAAGTTTAAAATCTAGTGAAGACAATTCAATCATTTCAACTTTTAAATATCCTCCGAAAGAATGCAACAGACTTGGAAGAGCCAATTTAATAAGCAAGCAAGTATTATATGCTGCAGAGGATCCAACTACTGCAATGTTTGAATATTTAAACACTGGCGAAGCAGGAGAGTACATTTACCTAGCCGAATGGGCCTTGAAATATGAGATTCATATTCCAACATTTAACATTATGGAATTCCCATGGGATGAACGGGAATTTTACCAGAAATGGAATGGTGCGAATAAAACAATAATGGAAAAGGTACAACAACTATTTTATTTAATTCATAATCTGTATCGTAAATCTAACCAATATGAATTTAGCGCACCTTGGAGTCATTTTTTGTTGTACAAATCTAATATCTGTAAAATGATTCGATATCCTAGTGTTGCAACTCAAGAAATTTCTACTTGCAATGCGATAAATATCGATTTTTTTGATGAGCACTTTTATCTCAAAAGAATCTTCAAATTAAAGCTTGAGGCTGGAATAAAAGCAGGTGAGCTAGAATTTACTAATGAACCTGTTGTTTTAACGAGTGAAATTATAGCTGGAAGGATAAATAATGGTAAAATTGAATATGAAGAACTTAACGAGAATGACAAAAATTTCTGGAATTATTATCGCAAGCAAATTGACCATGAGGGTAATCTAAAATTTATATCTGATAAAAAACCCGATTGATAATACGCCTTTGTTTATTTGGAAAACGTTCATTCACTTCGTTAGTTAAATCCTCATTACATCCATTTTATTCACGATCGAACTCAATTCCGAGCCTGCTTTAAACCGAATCACATTCCGTTTCACGTTCAACACAAAGTCTTAATTGGTGCATCCACCATCAATTACATTTTTCTAATTACAAAAAAAATGCCCCCGGTTTCCCGAGAGCATTCGAACATTTTACAATAAATCATTTTTCTTTAGGTTCCTGAGGCTCTCGAAGGAACCGCCAAACCCATTTCCAAAACAAGCTCACACAAAAACTCACGCTGGCACCTATGATGGCCAGAACCACGGTTTTAATTATATCCATGGAATCAATCGTCGCTAAAACTGTCAAAACAGTTCCCGACAGTGTTCCCCAAGCGGTGGTATGGTCGTGTGCGTGTGGCATTCAATTATTTTTTTAATTTAATTTTTGTTTTGAAATGGTAGTTTCCCCAAAATCTTAATTCTCTCCCAAAATCCCCGCGCATTGAAAGATTCAACTGGGACCCACACGACGCAGTTGCGTTTAAATTTCTGGCTGTCTGAGCCGCCGCGGCGGAGAGTTTCAGAAATTTTAGCAACAAGGAAGATGAGGGTAGCTGAATCTTTCCAGCGCTAGACCTTTTTTGTTTCTTTTTTAGGGCAATGCTAAAAAAGAAAGGTTAATTGTTTGCTACAATCGGATCAACTTTCGGGCAGTTCTTTGAACCTAATCGAATGCTGATGCCCAAGAACTCGTGTGTTTCTGTCACGTCTTCATCCAAGCTCACATCCATGATGTTCACGCTAGAGCTTAGTTCAGCCCCTGCTTTGAATCGAATGTTTTTCTTGGTTTTTACGTTCAACAAAAAGTCGCTGTTCGTGCAGCCATTTTCCAAAATTCCAGTATCCATTTTTCTGAATTTTTAAAGATTAAACAATAGGTACTTCGTTTCTATAACATAA
>CAMAQX010000138.1 GCA_945860455.1 Lishizhenia tianjinensis | reverse complement strand
GTGCCAACAGAACGTCCTTCAAGATTAAATAATTGAATTTGTTGCCCTGATTTCATTCCTTCTAAATATACAAAAACCTCAGGATCTGAACTAGGATTAGGGAAAACAACAAAATCACGATCCAACGGCTCATCAACCCCATCCAACGCATTCACTAAGGTCACTGAAACTGGATTTCTAAAATTGATCAGCTTTACTATTTGATTCGTTCTATCAAAAGAAATACTATCACCAAATTGATTTTCACTTAAGTAAACAGTTTTTTCATTTGAAACGATTTTTACAAGAAAATAATCAGGAATAACTGGATAATTAAGAATCCAAGCGGCGGTATATTGATTCGAATTATTTTTGATTTTTAATGTTTCGCTCCATGGCTCATGCTTTACATCTGATTCTGCTGCAAATTTATTAATCTGAATAGACGAATTATTTTTAGGGTCAACGCTCACATTTCCACCAACATAATGTCCTAAATCATTTGCAAATACCATGGTATCAATATCTTCTCTTTCTGATTTTTCTGGCAGCAAAGTTAGCAAGGTATCAGACCAAATATTGAATCTCACTGGAGCATAACCAAAAGCATGGAAAGTTAAGTCATAAGAACCCTCTGGTAAAGTAATTACACCATTACTCTTTCCTTGTTCCATCAAATCACCATCTACATAAACATCATATTTAGCTTGATTTCTGGCATGATAAAACACTTTAAATGAGGTCATGTTTGTATCTACAATCAACCATTTATCAGATATGAAAATTGTATCAAAATCATTATAAACCATGAATTCAAAATAATTCATTCCCGGCGTTAAAGGCAAATTCAAAATGGTATCCTTTGCACTATATTCAACCTCCTCAAAAACTCCTTCTGTTGCAATTTTAAAACCATTGAATTGAGAACCACTAATTTTCAAGGCTGCCTTTGAAAGATCTTTAGCGGGTAAATGATTTACCTTAAATACTATTGGATCCGTTTTGGCGAGCATAGGCAACAACAGTTTTTCTTTTAATAATCTATCGGTCATTTGAATTTTGATTGGCAAATACCCACTTCTTTCAATTAACATCGAGTCTCCAGCATGTGATTCAAATTCATATGACATATCGGCAGTACCAGGACCTCGAGTTGCATCTAAATAGGCCCAATCCTCATCTGACTTATAATAAATATTGGAGCCATTTACAGCGGAAGCAATTGTTTGAACGAATAGTTGAGAGAGATTACCACCAGATGCTGCAACAGTGCCTTGAGAATTTGTTGCGACAGCTGTTGTTGCCACTTTGAAATAGTAATTATCACTTAAAACTGATTTATAAGCCGTGGCTGGAATTGTGGAACCAGCAAAATCTGTAGGACTAGCATTGTAAAAGATATTTTCAACTGTCCATTTATAAGTTGATCCTGGAATTAAGGCAGGAAATCCTTGACCAGTAAACTGATTGCCTGTAATTTCAATCGGAGAAGGAGATACCTGTTGATAACAACTCCCAACTAAACGATAAAGCTTCACTTTGTATCCTTTAATATTATTGTGTTTAGCCCACGTAAAACTTGGTGTAGTTGTTTGAATTAAAGGAATACTATTATTACTTCCTGGTCCTATTATTTCGGGTTTTGCACGGAGCCAACCTAAAGTAATACTTGATGGATTTGCAGGAATTACCTTCCATTTACCATTGGTTAATTTTAAATTTAAACTGGTATTTAAATGATAATCAGCATCAGTTCCTACATTCTGGTGATAAATTTTTAGTGAATAATTACTTGTGTTTGAATTATAGTTAGGCGTAAAATTTTTAATCATAGCAACATGTCCAGCCGCACCAGAGTAGTTTTTATCGAAAGAAATGAAGTCATCGGTTTTTGGTGCCGAAGTTGTAAGTATATTTTTAAGTTGTCTGAATCCTTGTCGGTTACCAGTTACATCAAAATAATGTTTACCATTTCCACCGCTACAATTAATTCTGTATCGGGTTTTATAATATCTTGAAGGTAGTTCAACACATTGCCATCCAACAGACCAATTAGCCTCGTCTTGAGTTGGTATATGAATACTAGCCGAAATGTATACGTCATTTAGACAACCTCCATTTTTATACAAGGGCACATTGTTTACAGCGCCTAATTTTGTCCCAAATGGTAATACCCATCCGGGTGAAGGCTCACAAGTAGTAAAGGGTTTTGGTTTTGGCTTAGGAATAGTTTGAAAAGTTCTTTTAAAACAAGAAATCGGCAATCCTGCAGATGAAAAACCTGTAACGCTCCATGAATAATAAGTATCATAAGTTAACGAATTACTCATTATCAATCGCGCATTCACCGAAGTGGTAGGGGCATTCACTGAATTTATATAGGATCCATTAATCAAAACAGGGGTTAAGCTAGTGCCATTTACTTTGAAAACCTGCACTTTGTAGCTGGTAATCCCTGAACCTTCCTCATGTTGCCACTCAAAAACTGGCTTAACATCCACCCATTCAGCTTTATTAATTGGGTTTGAATTAACGATTAAGGCGTTACACGCATTACAATTAGCTAGGCTCGGTAATAGAGCAGAACCAGTCAATAACAATACAAAAGGATTTTCATCAGAATCGTCATTGTAAAGCGTCAAATTTCCGGAAATGTTACCTGCTTGAGTTGGAGTAAAATGTAAAATCACACTATATGACTGGCCAGGAGGTAGATGACTTGGTAATGAACCAACCATTGAAAAGTTGTTGCTCGAAAATTGAGCCGGTTGTAGAATTAAATCTGTTGTTCCAATATTTTTTATACTCAATGTAATGGTTGAAAACTGTCCTACTGTTGTAGATGGAAAATTTAAACTGGATTGTGTAAGCACATTCGCACCATTTTGGTAAACTTCAATTTCAGGCTCGGGAATTACAGGATTGTATACATTCACCCGAACAGGTATTAAAAATGAAGGTTCATTCGCATCATTTGAAGGTATTATTATATTGAAAAATTGTTGACCTGGAATAGATGGATAGAATGTTGCTGCAATAAATTGAGAGGAATTAGCAACCATTTGATGGTTATAACTACTTGGATTTACAGCACCATTTGAACATGTTATATTTCCTATTTGCAAGTTTGCTTGACCAATATTTTTTACTTCAAATAAGAAGGAATATGGAACACCAACTGGAATATTCACATTGGAAAGAAACAAAATATTTCCATTGATCAAATTCGTATTATTGTAAAAACAACGAATATCTGGATAAACACCGTTGATTGCATTGTAATTGCAATTAATTACAAATTGGGGCTGGCTTGGATCATTGGAGTTAATAGTTATACTATTTTGCTTAGGACCAATGGTTGCAGGTTGGAACTTAATCTGGAAAGTTGCTGATCCCCCACCTGGAATATTAGAAATATTGGAATTCATTAAAACTGCTTCCCCTCCAGAAAGATTGATGGATGAAACGGCCAAATTTTGAGTTCCATTATTTACAAGCGTTATCGTTTGAATAATACTCGATGAGATTGGGATGTTTGGAAGGGTATGATTCCCAGGATTTGTTTCTAAAACACCTTCGTATAAAACAGTTAAGTTTATCACTGGTGGGGGCAATACAACAAGGTTTATCCATACAATCGAATCACATCCCATCGTGTTTTGTAATTGTACTGAATAATTCCCTGACTGTGAAAGGCTCATACCATTCCATAAAAAAGGTAAAGCAGCTGAATTTACTGTTTGATTCTGGAAAACACTATCGTTTGGTAGCGTACTGAGGGTTAAATTAACAAGACTATCGCAGCCTGTAATTACAGATGAAGTCGTATGTGAATAAGTACCCGGTAAAACAATGGAAATTCCATTCCACAAATACGGAAAAGCATTTTGGCAAATGGATATTGATTGGGAAGAACTTGCTGATTGAATGGTGGTTACGTTATAATTCACCATTGAATCACACCCATTTGGCCCATAATTATGTATTACATAATTTCCTGCTGCAGAAATTGTTTGGCCCGAGTAATTGTAGGGAAAAGCTTCTGGGCATACCAATACATTTACAGTGTTTTGTACATTATTCTGAACGGTAAAATTCAAAGTTGCCACAGAATCACATCCATTTGCAGCAGTTAATGTTGCTTGATACATTCCTGAATTTTGCAATAATTGACCATTCCACTGATAGCCAAATCCCGTATTACAAAAAACATAAGAACTTTGAGTACTGTCAATTGCAAGAGTGGAAAGTGACAAAATTGTGAGGGAGTCTTGACCATTTGCCCCCATTACAACCTCATTGTAATTACCCGCTGAAAGGTAAGAGTTTCCATGGTAGATGTAAGGAAGTTGATTTTCACAGGCTGTAAGCATTATAGTTGCTGGAGAAATTCCGTTACCGTTTATTGTGAATACAAAGGGTGATGTTGGATCATTGGATACTGCAGTGAAGGTTGTCGTATTATTTCCAACCGAAATAGGTGTAAACTGATACACGTACCAAGTTGATGCGCCAGGAGCTAAAGTTAAATTTCCATTGTTTGAAGATGAAAAAGCATTATTGGAAAATGAAACACTATTAATCATCAAAGTGTCAATTCCCGTATTTTGAAGTAAAACAGAATCTAAGCTGCTTAGGCCTAAATAGGTAGAATTAGTTTGAATCGATCCCCCATCGGGAATAATACTACCCTGATCTGAAGCAGTTAAATAGGCTGTTTTTCCCGTTCCAGTAAATTTCACAGTATAGTTTGATTCATCCCAATCGTTTGAGACAATTTGAAGTTGATCTGTTAAACTTCCACTGATTAATGGGTTGAATTGTACAGTAAGGAACACGGTATCATCCGGAACAATAACTGATTGAACATTATTCATCATTTGCCAATTGGTGTTATTCTGCAACTGAAGGGAGGAAAGGGTTAAATTGCCCGTACCTTGATTTGAAATTTGAATAACTTGCGATACAGGATTACCATATCCCGTTGTTCCATAAGAAACCGTGGTATTTGTTGGTAAATTCACCATCGATTTTGAAACGGCAATGTCAGGAATAACGGGACAATAAGAAATCTTTCTTACTAGAATTCCATTTGGTCCTGAGTAACTTAATGATGTAATTTCGCGTTGAGTAAATCTGATTTTTTTAAAGGGCGTATTCGATGAGATTATTAATCTACCATTATCACCATAACCTGAATAGGCTTTAATTGTTTTTGTTCCGTTCACAAAATAAGTACCCACCGTTGAACCCGATGGGATACCGGGTTGATAGACATAACTTACTCCTGTTGTTAAAAGTTGACCATTCGCTAATTTTGGATAAATCCGTTGAATTTGTTCCTCTCCATCTGAATTATTATTTATCCCCGCAAAATCAAGAATAACCCCTAATACTTCGCCACTAAAGGTGATTTCTACGACAACTGAATCTAGATTAATACCATTGTCCTTTCCAACCCAAAGTGAGTTAGTTCCATTCGGATAAAGATTCGGATAAAGATTTGGGCCATTCCCAGAAGTTTTGGCTACAAAGACATTAAAAGGCATCGAATAGGTGGAAGCAGAATAGGTATACGATGAAACATTGCTAGAAATATCTCCAAGCTGAGCATTACTCAATGAATATACTAATGTTCCGCAGGTAAGCTGAGTGAAAGCAATGTGAGTGAAAAACAGAAAATTAAGCAGGAAAAGTAATCTAAAAATCATAACTTCTTTTTTTGTGCGAAATTATGAAAACCGCCTTCAAAGGAAAATGAAATGATATTAAATGTTTATTAAATATCCATTCAATCACTATATTTTAATTTGGCTATTTATTGATTATCAATGGTTAATATGCTCTTCTCTCCCCTGTGGTTATGTCTTGATTGGAATCTACCAAACTGTATAACAATTCAATTACCTTATTTGCTTATTCGCATCTTGGTCTTATCTTTGTTCAAGGGTAAAAAATTCAAACTATGAAATCACTTATTTTAATTTGCACATGCCATTTGATTTTTACTGCATGCGCCACCACAAAACGAACAACTAAAATGGAACAATCCTCCAACACCAACCAACCGACTTCTGAACTATTGGTTGCTCAAATCGGTAAGTCTGCAGTTTCAGAGAGTTGCACGATACAAGAGGCAAGCATTAACGGAAATGTTCTAAGAGTTACTGTAAGTTATATTGGAGGGTGTGAAGAACATCAGTTTGAATTAATTGGTAATCCAAATATTTCAAAATCCCTCCCCCCTATCCGATCCATAGAGTTGGTACACAAATCAAATAGCGATTCGTGCAAAGCAAAAATGGAAGAAACACTCCGATTTAATATTGTCAACCTAGCATACAAACAAGAATCAGGCAGCGTGATTAAGCTAAACCTGAACGGATGGAAAGAACAACTTATCTATACCTTTGAATAGATTATTATGAAAATTGGAGTTTTACTTTCTGGTTGTGGAGTCTATGATGGCGCAGAAATTCAAGAAACTGTTTTCGCTTTATT
>CAMAQX010000137.1 GCA_945860455.1 Lishizhenia tianjinensis | reverse complement strand
ACTAGTAATCGTTTATAAAACCACAAACTATGATGAAAATAATTTCTCTTACAATCTTTTCGTTTCTTTCTTTTTACTCTGTTTCACAAATTGAACGGATAGAATCAATGAAACTTGATAGTTTAATTTGGGTGAAAATTAATGAATATAGATTATCAAAAGGAGCACCTGCTTTTAAAATTTTTGAAGACTCCCTGATGCGTCGATTTTGCGCAAGAGTTGCATATCGAAACATAGATAAAGAAATCCCAAGACATTCTGACAGCGTTGGTTATTGGAGCAATGCCGAGTGCTTATATCGCTATGCAGTAACAGGAAGCATTTCTAAAATACATTTGAATGGGTTAAACAATGAAGACATCGAATTTTTTGCTAAAAAAACAGTTCAAGCATGGATCAATTCACCGACACATGAAAGAGCAATTTCCAGACCCGAATATAACATAGCAACTATTGTCTCAATTATTATTATTGACCGAAAAAAAGAGTCTCTTCGGTTTGATGCTACTTTTCATGCACTTGATGAGGGCCACAATACATTTAATGGATATATCTATACTGAAAAAAGAAAAAGAGGATTGTAAATTTTTTAAAAAATCAACTAATTCATAATCCAATTTAGCCTCAATCTCCCCGAACAATACTTGAGGATTGATTTTCAAACACTTTAGCGTTCGTAATACTTGACGATTCGTACTGTTCCTTTTTTGGTTTTCGAATTGAGTTTCCTTGATAAATCTGAACAAAATCGGTTACTCGACCGGAAGTTTCATCAACTGTTTCATCATTTAATACAAATTTGCGATTCCAATAATAACAAAAGGTTGGTAAATTTTTATTAATCGGATTTTTCCGCGTATCTAAGACCAAATAACAATCAATCATTTGACCCTCAAACTCAGAATACATTGGACTACATAATTCAGATACGGTAATCGTATAAATCGAGTCTTTAAAAACAATTTTCTTAATGGGCAAGGTGTCAAATGCTGCATTATTCTTAAATCGAAAGATTTTCTTTTGTGATTTATTGATTACCAATTTTAAGTTAATCGGATCATAAGATCTGGAATAATGACCACATTCTGAGTTGGCAATCATTAAATGCAACGAGTCTTTACCATATTTGGCAAATACTCCTATTTTGGAAATAGATACCTCAATTATATTTTGAGAAAGAATAGTTGTGCTAGCCAACAGAATAAGAGAACTAATGAGATATTTCATATTTTACTAATTTTAAATTTTATAATCGCTACCTACAATTCAAAAATGGCAGAAAGCAGTCCATACGTTGTGCCTGTATATTTTACAAGTACAGAAATTCTTGATCCAACAGGTAGATTTTTTAAAGTTTGAATATGATTCTCTGAAATTCGACTTCCAGTGCCTTCAAGAGTTCCTTTTAAATTAGTGACCATAATACAATAAGATATTGCTGAAAAATTATTCAATGAGTTGCTAAAAGGAACATTATCATCATATGAAACCTTTAATTCTCCTTTTAATAACGTTATCATACTTCCATCAGAAAATCCATCTATATATAAATTTGGCTTGCGTGCTTTTTTTACAGTAAATTGTCTTTGACCTTCCAATTGGACTCTTTTACCTCTTTTATTTACCCCAGTACAAGTAACTGTTACTATAGATCCAGCAGTTCCTATTTTTGCTGTATAAGGATTGGGAATATTGAGTTGTACATCGGTATATTCTCCAATAGCTTGAACGTATAACTGCGTTGGAATTCCTTCATAAAAGACTTGTATTTCTGGAGTTTCAATCGCTCCTAGATAACTGTTTGCCTGCGCCTTACCAATGTGTGATATAACTAGTATTATCATCGTGACCAAAAAATTAACTTTCATATTTTATAGTTTTAATTTGACAACATAAAACGAGCGGAAATTACACCTTCATATGATCCTGTAACTCGAACACTTATGGTTACCTTTCCTTCCGGCATCCCCTTTAATATTTCTAAATGAGCTGAAGAAATTGACGAACCTACCCCCTCCAAACTACCAATTACTCCTTCCATGGTAATACTATAGTTCAAAATGGAAAAATATCCTTTCGAAGGCAAAAACGGAACATTGTCTCCATATCTACATGCCAAAGCTCCTGCTGATTTATTTGCTCTTCCCCCCTCTTCTACTCCTGCCCAAAAAAGAGACGGTTTAGGTGCTTTTTTAACAACAAACTTTTTAGAACCCAATGCAACTGCATCGCCCTCTGAATCTGTACCTGTCAAAAAAACCGTAACAACAGAACCAGCACTTCCTTTTGCTGCTGTATATGGAGAAGGAACGCTCATTCGCACATCTTTGTAGTCTCCGGTTGCCCAAGCCTTTAGTTCGATTGGTATACCTTCATAGAAAACTAACATCTCAGGTGTTTCAATAATGAACCCATCCTGGCTGAAAGTAAACTGAGCAAAACTAATTACCCATAAAAACAATATCTTTTTCATAATTAAAAATTTAAAAATGTGGTTTTGAACTTAACTCGACATCTCCATCAATAGAAACTAAATTCCGATTGAAATAAAACTTCTTTTGAAGTGTTTTCACATCCGAGCCTAGAATTAATTCTCCCTGATTTTGCACTTCATTTTGTATGATGGAAACCACCCACGGTTGATTTAAAAAGAGTTGAGGCTTAGCACTTGGTAATTTATTCATCAAGACAGGGACATTAGCCAATGGAATTTCGATAATCAATGTTGGTTTTGTTTGACCTGGTATTTGTTGCGCAAACCCTAAATGTGTTGGCTTTGAAATAATTACCCCCAATTGAGCATCTAAAACATATTGCTGTTTGATAAACAAATCGGTTATTCCATTGAATTGTTTTAATATATTCTCTTGAAGTTGACAGAAAACTGGAATTGGGCCAAATTCATCTAAAGCTGCCTCGGTTGGATTTATCGTTTCAGAAGATTCGTCCAAGCGTTCATAACTTACATCTCCTAGATTGTACACTTTTGCATCAGTAGAAAAACCCTCTTTGTTATACACTGTCATTGCGTTTCCATCAACCACAATTATCTTTTCAAATTCATACGGATCTTTTATTACTTCAATTTCAAACAATGTACTATCAAGTTTACCATTTAGCTCACACTCATATCCAAAATATCCTATATCTCGTTTATTTACATATGGAAAGTTGTACGTATTTAGATCTTCTTTAATGGATTGTAAATAACCTAGTAAAGAGGATTTCCTAGATAAATCAAAATAGGTTTCATTGGTTTTATCTTTTCTTATATGAATCGTAGGAGCAAAAAATTCCTTTTTAGTACGTGCTGATACATTCAATAAATCTGTATATCGGATCGAAAAAACTATATCCGCTGTATCCGTTTTACCGATAAATCTCGCCAAACTAATGCGCGATGGTAAATCTTCGATATTGCCATTCAATATATTTATAACAGAATCATATCGGATGATAATTTGATCTATATTCTCGGTGGCATAGCAAAATTTCAAATTCTGAAATCTATATACCACTTGTAATGGCCAACCAAATGGATCAAGCTCAGCCATTGACGGATCAACTGTTTCTGAAAGAGAATCAACTTGTTCAGCTTGGCTTCCACTATATATTTTAGTTTCAGAGGTTGAACCTAATTTCACATAAACCGGAACCACTTCTCCATTAACTAGGGCTACTTTTTCAAATAATTGGGGTTCAATTTCCATTACCCCTTTTTCAAACCCAGTAACCAGAGTATCAAGCAATTGATCTGTGGTGAATCTCCCACCATTTGAATATCCAGATGGAGTAATTCCTGTTATTGCCTCCTCTCCGATAAATGAGGCCTCTTTGGAGTTCATTATCCTGTTTCCAAAAATACCCTTGGAAAGATTTCGTTCAATGAAATAGTTGTTATTAAGCAACCCTAGAAGACTATTTGGGTCCTTTTCATCAAAAAAACTTTTGTTTTTAGGTTCATTAGAGAGAATTACATAGTTGGATGCTGGTTGCTCATCTCGAATGGAAACAATCGTTTTATCAACTGATGGCTGAAACAGATACTCTTTTTGATAATCATCGTAGTACGCTCTAATAGAATAGCTTGCCCCCTTTGGTAACAAGCTTGCATAATACAATGCATCTGTATTGATTAAATTTCCATTACCCGTAAATTCTTTATTAAATGGAAAGGTTATAGCCCAAGATGTGACAGTATATTCCTGATTAAACGCTACAGAATCATAGGGACTTAACTGATAATTGGGATTTAAAAAAGATGAAATATTGTGCCCAATTTGGATTTCATTTCCATATATATTCAATTCAGTTAATTGTGGAACATCAATACAATTTACTGAAACACTTGAAAGAAAAACCCAATTGTTTTTTTTTCGGTAATAAATTTGAAGTAGAACCTCAGAAGTATCACAAAATACTGAATAAATATTTGATGAAGCTCCTTGCTTTACAATTGCATTTGGAGAGGTTAACCATAGTTTCTTCCCTTTAATTGAATTCAATTTAACATCACAATGAAGGCCTCTATATAATGCCAATTTTTTATTTGCTTCTGAAACTTCGAGTGTATAGTGTTTTCCAGAACTAAAAATATTCCATTGTGCGTTCAATTTAGTCGCAATTAGAACAATAAATATTAAAATTGAATGCTTCATAAATCTGATTTTACATTAGTTACTAATTATTCACTTGTATTTCGTTACAATAATCAAGTGATTTTTTATTTTGAAATATTGATTACTCAACCTATCAAGCAATCATAAACAGTACATCTTATTTAACGGCATCTACCCTACTCAAATTCAATCAACAATATTCAAAAGTAAATTCGCGATTTAAAAACTAATAAACCAATAAAGTGAGAAGGAATTTGTTTATTCATAATGTTTAGCCAATCATTGGTTACCTAATTTTATCTTATTAATTCTCAAATAATATTATTCAACTCGATCAAACCTTTTAGCTTTAACTTTGTAGTATTATTAGTAACCAAATAAATAAATTTATATGTCAACATTTGTAGGGAAACAATTCCCAGACATAACTGTCAAAGCAATCGATGAAATGGGTGATGCATTTCAAATCAACGTCCTACTAGAAGCCATCGAAAAAGAGAAAAAAGTTGTATTATTTTGGTATCCTAAAGATTTTACATTCGTTTGTCCAACGGAGATTCATGCGTTTCAAGAAGCGTCAGCTGAATTTGCCAAAAGAAATACAATCGTGATTGGGGCTTCTTGTGATACTGCTGAAGTTCATTTTGCTTGGTTAAACACCGCAAAAGATAACGGTGGAATCGAAGGGGTGAAGTTTCCAATCATCGCAGATTCAACACGAAACTTAGCGTTGGAATTAGGCATCTTGGATTACGACATGTATGATGAAGATTCAGTTGGTGACAACGTTCCTTACCGTGCTACATACTTATTGGATGAAACGGGTATGGTATTCCACGAGTCAATCAATCACTTCCCCTTAGGACGTAACGTGCAGGAATTCATTCGATTAATCGATGCATTTACACACGTACAACAACATGGTGAAGTTTGTCCAGCAAACTGGGAAGAAGGAAAAGAGGCGATGAATGCTACGCGCAATGGAGTTGCAGATTACCTAAGCAAAAACTAATCCCTTATGTTTACTGAATTAACGGAAGACAATTTAGATCAAATTTTGGCAAAAAACTCAAAAGTAATGGTCCAATATGGAGCGACATGGTGTGGGAATTGCAAAATTACCAAGCCAAAATTCAAACGCATGGCAGAGGAGAATGAAGGCATTGAGTTTTACTATATCGATGCGGAAAAACTTCCTAATTCACGTCAATTTGCGAATGTAAGCAATTTGCCAACTTTTGCGGGATTCATAAACGGATCTTTGGTAAATGAAGCACAGGGAAATAAAATAGAAACCATTCAAGAAGTTTTACATGCGATTACCAGTCATTAAACACATCGTTGAATTCATTGAAAAAAATGATGAGGACTACATCATTGAAACCATGGAAACGCTTGAGAATTTAATCGAAGCTCCAGGAATCAAGGACGAAGAATTAGATGTTATAGGAGAATTGTTATCGAACTATTCTGGCGCATTAGATGTGCATAAAGACATTCAGTCTGGAACAGTTAAGCGAGAGGCATTAAATGCCTTCATGAAACGCGTAACCGGCTCAATTGACTAATATTGAATCAACTCCAAAAAAAGCCAGCGAAATTCGCTGGCTTTTTTTGTTTCACTATAATTCCCCCCATATTTAAGACAGCTAGTTAAAGTGTAATTGTAACAGTTGTAATATGAAAAAAGAAAGACGCAAATTTAGTGCTGCCTTTAAAGCGAAAGTGGCACTCGAAGCAATCAAGGAAAAAGAAACGCTTCAACAATTAGCTTCAAAGTTTGAAGTTCATCCAAATCAGATAACGCTATGGAAAAAGGAGTTTTTAGAGGGTGCAGAACAAATTTTCAGTAAGAATAAAGCTGAAGAGAAGATCAATAA
>CAMAQX010000136.1 GCA_945860455.1 Lishizhenia tianjinensis | reverse complement strand
CTAGTGCAAATTTACGAGCTCCTTCACCCACTAGCATTACGTGTTGCGTTTTTTCCATCACCGCACGAGCAACTGAAATGGGATGAGCAATACCTTCTAAAAATGCTACTGAACCGCAACGAGATTGTTCATCCATAATACACGCATCGAGGGTAACATGCCCATCACGATCCGGTCTACCTCCAACACCAACACTTCTATTGGTTAAATCAGATTCTGTTACTCTTACACCTGCTTCCACAGCATCGAGCGATTTACCACCTTTGGATAAAATTTCCCACGCTGCTCGATTTGCTTCAAGCCCATGAATCCAAGTGGACAGAACAATTGGAGCATCCGTTTTTCCAACAAACGATTTCTCTACAAACAACTGACTTCCAAAAACATTCCGTGATAAGGTCAACACACCTGTTGCCAATCCCAACCGAAAAAATGTCCTTCTTTTCATAATTATTTCTTTTTGGATTCTTGATCAGCAATCCATGTTTGATATTTCTTAGCGTTTTTTACATGCTCCACATCTGATACCGCAAAATTATGTTTTCCTGAATAATCGGGAGTAGCACACATAAAAAGGTAGTTTACATCGGAAGGATTCAACACAGCATCAATCACTTCGGTTGGGGTAAAACAAATTGGTCCTGGAGGAAGACCTTTGATTTTATAAGTATTATACGCACAATCAATATCTCGGTGTTTTTCTAATAACCGTTGAGTACCTTTCAACGCATCGCCCCAGCAATAACGAAATGTGGGATCACTCTGTAATTTCATGTCTTTTTTCAATCGATTTAAATAGAGTGCTGAAATGATCGGCCATTCCTCTTTGTTTCGGCTTTGTTCGGCATATACAATACTTGCCAACTTCACTGCATCCGCAGGAGATTTTAAACCTAACTGTTTTAATTTTTTTGTTTTATTGGCCGTCCAAAATGAATCAAATTGTTGCTTCATTTTTTCCACAAATTCTTTTTCATCCGTGTCAAATTGAAGTTGGTATTCACCCGGAATAAAAAGTGCACTCAGTTCTTCTTTGTTCCTAAATCCAAGTTTTTTAATGGTTGCTGCTTGTTGCAAATAATTAATTAATGATGAACTATCTAGTGCTAAACATTTATGAGCCATTGACGCCATCTGATTGATATCCCGGAATTTATACACCAATACTTTAACCAACACTTCATCATTTCCTTGACCATTTTTGTTCTTAACAAATCCAACAGCTAGGTCTTTCATTTTAGTTTTTGGCTTAATTCGGTATTTGCCTGCTGCCAATGTTTGATCTATTAATCCATTGGTTTTAGCTACATCAATAAAATCCGAGGCTTCATCAATAATACTTTTGTTTATTAATTCTTTTGCCAACTGAGAAACGGTGATTTTTCGTTGAACAATAAATGTGATTTCTTTTTCATTGTTTGTTTTATTCCTACCCGAAAGAAAAGAACAACTTGCAAATTGAATCACAATTCCAAAGAGCGCAAAATTCCCTAATAATAAAGCTAGTTTTCTCATAAAATTAGTTGATAAATATATTCATCTTCACGCTTACCGTCCACTAAAAACCAATCGTTCCTTGTTCCAATTTTTAGGTAATTACATTTTTCAAACAGCCTTTGACTAGGCACATTACTGGATTGAATTCCGCACGTTAAATGATGTAATTGCAGATATTCCCTGGCATATTGGGTCAACAAGTTTAACGACTCAGCAGCAAATCCCTTTTTACGGTATTGTTCTTCAGCAATTAATATCCCAACAGTACCAAAACAATTTTTGAAGTCGATGTTGTAAATATCTACTGCCCCAATGGCAAGGGAGGAACTTTTTTCTTGAATAATCAATCGCAATTGTCCAGATTCTCGAACGGCTCTTTGTTCTTCAATTAATTGATAAATTTCAAACATGGAAAGAGGTGCGTCTGTATTCGTGAATTTCCAATTAGAAGTATCGTTCTCCCACAAATAAATTAAGGTAGAATCACTTGGCTCTATGGCACGTAAATTAATTTTTTCTCCTTGTAGCACGTTGTAATTTTTCTATTCTTTCCTCTATATCCGACTGAGAATATTGCTTTATTCCCAATTTCGATTCTGTGACGTTGAAAGCAAAAATACTAGAAATAAGTTGATTCTTTTCAAGAATTCGCAGCAAATCAGGCAGCATGATTTGATTACTGATTTCGAATATATTCAAAATGGGTGACAAACAAGTATTATTCTGATGAGATAAAACCGGGTATTTTTCAAAAGCTTCTTGAACTTGGTTCAATCTATTTTCGTGAAGAACTTCCACTAAAATGAACTCACATTTTTTAGCTTTCAATGAATTAAAAAGACGATTTACGGGTAAATTAAAATCACTTCCCGTTGCTTTCAGGCTGAAATAAGAGCCAGATGAGGAGAAACCAATATGAGGTGGGATTTTGTTGGAATGAATTATCCAAAGAAACGAGCATTCCCAATTTTCGGGCTTCACATCGACTGTAAAGGTTTCAAAAAGGTAATTATAAGTCGCAGGTTCCATGGAAAACGAATTGTGCTGGACCAATTAAATAAATTTGACGAAATTTCCCCAATTCAAACTGATCAAATTCTACACTCAATTCTCCTCCACGTGCACTAACAAAAACGGAATCAACGCCCATTAAATTATTTTTAACAGCTATTGATAATGCCGCTGCAGTAATTCCAGTTCCGCAAGCTAAAGTTTCATTTTCAACGCCACGTTCATAGGTTCTAATAGCAATTGATTTCGAATCTATTTCCTCAATGAAATTAATATTAATTCCGTTTTGTTTGAATTTGTCTGAAAATCGAATGGCTGCACCTTTTGAAACCACGTCTAAGGAATCAATGGATTTTTCAACGAGTACTAAATGAGGCGAACCAGTGTTTAATTCAAATGAATAAGAATCATTGCTTTTAATTGAATCTACATCATTCATTTTCAACCGTATTTGATTATTATCCTCAATGATTGCTTCATATGAACCGTCAATCGCTTCGAAGGTTACTAGCGACTTTATATCGGTTAATCGACAAAAGAATGCTACTGCGCACCTGGCACCATTTCCACAAAAACTTTTGGTGGCATCCGGGTTATAAAAATCCATGTAAAAGTGCAAAGATTCATGTGCGGATAATTTAATTAGGCCATCAGAACCAATTCCAAAATGACGATCACACAAACGGATTATTTGTTCGTTGGACAGGAAATCAAATTCACCTAAACAATTATCCAATAGGATAAAATCATTGCCTGCACCGTGATATTTAAAAAATGGAATTCGCACTTTTTTTTGACAAAAATAGCAGTTTTTACGGTATAAATGTGCTTAACATTCTTTAACAATGGTAACATAACATCAAAATTGTCTTTCTGTTATTATTGTATTGAAAATTAAAAAGCGTAAATTATGAAAACAACTATCTTGAAACAAATAGCGCTGGGTGTAATTGGTGGAATTCTCCCACTCTCAGCCTATTTAACAATTAATTTTGTAACCAATGACACCAAGCTTTCAGACAGAGTTCTTGACGGCAATCGACAAGTAAATGCACGCTTTGCAAGTATGCAAGGAACACCTGTTGATTTTATACAAGCATCTGAAAATTCGATAAATTCCGTTGTTCACGTTACAACCAAAGTTGTTCAAACTTCTTTTCAACGAGATATTTTTCAAGAATTCTTCAATGGACCTGGTGCAGGAGGAAGAGAATTCAAACAATACGGTTCTGGGTCAGGATCTGGAGTGATTGTATCTTCGGAGGGATATATTGTAACAAACAATCACGTTATTGAAAACGCAAGCGAAATAGAGGTTATTCTAAATGATAATTCAAAATATACAGCGAAAATAGTTGGTACTGACCCATCTACAGATATTGCAATCTTAAAAATTGAGGGATCCGGCTTTCAACCTATTCCTCTTGGAAACAGTGATGACCTAAGGATTGGAGAATGGGTATTGGCTGTTGGAAATCCATTTAATTTAACATCTACCGTTACTGCAGGTATTGTTTCAGCAAAGGCGAGAAATATCAATTTGTTATCAGACCGATCCAAGCAAGATATTATTCCAATTGAATCTTTTATTCAAACGGATGCAGCTGTGAATCCCGGAAATAGTGGTGGTGCCTTAGTAAACACAAAAGGAGAATTAGTTGGAATAAACACAGCCATCGCCTCTCAAACGGGAAGTTATTCAGGATATTCCTTCGCCGTTCCCGTAAATTTAGTTGAGAAAGTAATGCGCGATTTAATCGATTACGGAATTGTTCAACGCGGATATTTAGGCGTACAAATCAATGATATTACTCAAGAAATAAAAACCAAAAATAATTTACCAAGCACAAAAGGTGTTTTTGTAACTAAAGTAGTTGAAGATGGAAGTGCAGATAAGGCAGGAATAAAAGATGGTGATGTAATACTAAAAATCGGAACTAAGGAGGTTAATTCTGTTGCTAGCTTACAAGAAGAAATTGGAAAAAGAAGACCTGGAGATAAAATAAGCGTTACGGTTCGAAACAAAAAAGGAGAGGAAGAGATAGTTGAGTTAATTCTTCGCAACAAAGAAGGAGACACCAAATTGATTTCGAAAGAAGAAGTGAGTAAGAATGTTGCTTTGGGTGCTTGCTTTATTGAACTCACAGACAAAGAGAAAAAGGAGTTGAATATTTCATTTGGAGTAAAAATTAAGAGTATTCAAGCCGGTAAATTAAAAGCAATCGGATTAACGGAGGGAATGGTAATTAGCAAGGTGAACAATGAACCAATTGAAACGGTTGAAGAATTAACTACCAAGTTAAATGGGGTAAATAGAGGCGTTTTATTGGAGATTATCATGGAATCAGGACAAAAGGATTATAAAGGATTAGGGCTGTAACTAACAAAAAGTACAAGTTTTCAACAATGGGCAAAATTGATACTAAAAAAGAAAAATAAATTTTTAAAATCACATTTTTTGGTGTTACTTTGCCCTTACACATCGCTATAGCTTAAATTTAATATCCTTTTAAAAAGCATGAGACAACTAAAGATTACCAAATCGATTACCAATCGCGAAAGTCAGTCATTAGACAAATACTTACAAGATATTGGGCGTGAAGAGCTGATTACAGCAGAAGAAGAGGTCGAATTGGCCAGAAAAATTAAACAAGGTGATCAATTAGCATTAGAGAAACTCACAAAAGCTAATTTACGTTTTGTTGTTTCTGTTGCAAAACAATACCAAAATCAAGGATTAACATTACCCGATTTAATTAACGAAGGTAATTTAGGCTTGATTAAGGCTGCCCAAAAGTTTGATGAAACGCGTGGATTCAAATTTATTTCCTACGCTGTTTGGTGGATTCGTCAATCGATTCTTCAAGCGTTGGCAGAACAAGCACGTATTGTTCGTTTGCCGCTAAACCAAGTGGGTTCGTTGAATAAAATCAACAAAGCATTTTCGCGTTTAGAACAAGAATATGAAAGGCCCCCTTCAGCTGAAGAATTAGCAGAAGCACTTGAAGTTCCTGAAGAAAAAATCAAAGAAAGTTTAAATGTTTCCGGTCGTCACGTATCCATGGATGCTCCATTAACGACAAATGAAGATGGTGGAACATTAATGGACGTAATGGCGAACAATGACGCTCCAAAAACAGATCACATGTTAATGGCTGAGTCTTTGCAAAAAGAAATTGAGCGTTCATTAAGCACTTTGACAGACAAAGAACGAGAAATTATTCGTTTGTTTTTTGGGATTGGAATGAATCACGGATTGACACTTGAGGAAATTGGTTCAAAATTCAATTTAACAAGAGAACGCGTAAGACAAATCAAAGAAAAAGCAATCAGAAGACTAAGACATACTTCTCGCAACAAATTGTTGAAATCTTATTTAGGATAATTTATAATTTCCACATGAAAAGGCTGCCAATTTGGTAGCCTTTTTTTATTTTTGCGGTATCAATCAACAAAAAAAATAGAATGGATAAAGGACAAGGGTATGAACTAGAGCTAAAGTCGCATTTAGAGCGCGAACGTGCCGCAGTTAAATTGCAAAGCAAAGTAGGTGAACTTTTGTATGAAAAAGGAATTGAATTAGTTCTTTTCAGAAATCACCTTACGGATGTAACAATTTCAGAAATATTGAACCTTCATGAGTATGCTAAAAAAGTAGTAAATAAACCAATTGATGTATTCACCACCTCTGAATTGGCAGCAGAAATATCTACTATGGATATTGTTCCTTCTAAATTAGATATTGGTAAACTTGCTTCTGAATGGCTACTTAATCATGCATCCTACTCTTCAAAAAAAGAATTTTTAAATACCAAATTGAATGGTTTTTCTAGCGCTAAGAGCGAGATTGTTGAACCAAGAGATGTAATCTTGTACGGTTTTGGACGAATTGGTCGATTGGCCGCACGAGAATTAATTAAACAAGCTGGAAAAGGTCAACAGTTGCGCCTACGTGCTATCGTGACGCGAGGTTGTTCAGATGCTGACATCATTAAACGTGCTGCCTTACTCAGAAATGATTCAGTGCACGGTGCTTTTAAAGGATCCGTTATTGAAGATTTAGAAAATAAAGCGTTAGTTATTAACGGACAAATTGTTCAGATGATT
>CAMAQX010000135.1 GCA_945860455.1 Lishizhenia tianjinensis | reverse complement strand
GAAGAACTATTATTCCGTTCAGGAGTGCAATATTTACTTGGTATTCCAATAACATCAGTAGTTTTCGTAGCCATTCATGGCTATTTAAACCCTTGGAATTGGAGGTATTCGTTATATGGATTAATTGTTTTACCTTTTATCGTTTTGCTTTCATATGGTTTTATCACCTTCGGACTTTGGTTTGCCATAGCGGCTCACTTTGCTTACGATGCCGTTTTATTTGCATCCATGATTAAGCAGAAATAAACACAATTACCAATTGATTTCTTCTCCACCTTTTGAAAGCAAATAGTGATTCGCTTTACTAAAATGCTTACATCCAAAAAAACCTCGGTAAGCTGACAAAGGAGAAGGATGGGGAGCTGTTAAAACTAAATTTAGTTGAGGATTAACTTGTTGTACTTTTTGTTGTGCCTTGGCTCCCCAGAGCATGTAAACACATGAGTCTTTTTGGCTTGCTAGCGCTGAAATAACAGCATCCGTAAAGAGTTCCCATCCTTTATTGGCATGACTTTCAGGCTTACCCTCTTGAACGGTCAAGGTAGCATTTAAAAGTAAAACACCTTGTTGCGCCCATCGCATTAAATTTCCATTTTCTGGAAATGGTTTTTCTACGTCTGATTGTATTTCTTTGAAAATATTGCTTAGACTCTTCGGAAAAGGTTTTACATCCTCGCGAACGGAAAAGCATAGCCCATGAGCATGACCGCGAGTCGGGTAGGGGTCTTGACCTAGAATAACCACCTTAACTTTATCGAACGGACAAGCCGAAAAGGCGGAGAAAATTTCATTGTGTTCCGGAAAAATTTGTGTCGGATATTTCGTTTTTTCTTCCTCCAAAAATTGAATAAGCGCTTTAAAATAAGGCCTATCGAATTCATTTGAAAGAATAGCTTTCCAACCAGTTTCAAGTTCCAAATTCATAATCAAAGGTAAAAAGTATTCCCTCAAAGAAATAAAAATAAAACACTAAATTTGCTTTATGGCTATTTATTCATTTAACGGTTTTATTCCTATTATTAAATCATCTTCATTTGTACATCCGCAAGCTTCGGTAATTGGTGATGTTATTATTGGAGAGAATGTCTACATCGGTCCAGGAGCGACTATTCGCGGAGATTGGGGAACAATTATTATTGAAGATGGGTGCAACGTGCAAGAAAACTGCGTAATTCACATGTTTCCGGGTACAACTGTTCATCTAAAAAAAGGAGCTCATGTTGGTCATGGAGCCATTATTCACGGTGGAACGATTGGCGAAAACTCATTGATTGGAATGAACGCTGTTTTAATGGATGATGTGGAGATTGGAGCCGAAAGTATCATTGGAGCTTTATGTTTTGTTCCTGCCAAAATGAAGATCCCAACAAGAAGTTTGGTAGTCGGTAATCCCGCAAAAATTATTCGAGAAGTGAGTGATGAAATGATTGCCTGGAAAACAGAAGGCACAGCCTTATATCAACAATTACCAAGTCAATGTGTTGAAACTATGCGCGCTTGCGAACCACTTACACAATTGGAGGAAAATAGACCTACGCATCAGCAAAATTATTCCATTTGGAAAGATAAATCGATTGAAAAATGAAACATTCCATACTGTTAAAATTCATCGGAATCATTTTGGTAATGAGCACTTTAACTAGCATCACCTCTTGTAAAAGAGGAGTGGCAAGTTTTACGCTTAGAGGTACAATTTCGGATGAAACTTTTTCAACACCTTTAACGGGAGCAACATTGAAATTCTATAAAGTGCTGATCGCAACAGGAGAGGAAATTTTAGTAGATACCAAGGTTCTTGGAGCAGATGGTAAATATGAATTTACTTTTCCAAGGGAGAAAATTGAAAAATACATCATTCGTGTATCCAAGCCGCTCTATTTTGATATCGATCAAGAAATTCAGTTTTCTTCACTAGTTCCTTCAGCTGTTAATACCAGAAATTATTCCTCTAAAGCAAAATCATGGGTAGAATTACGATTCGTTAATACTAGTGTTCAATCCTCCGATCATTTTAGGTATATTAAGTTTAGTGGAAAAGAAAATTGTTCAGAATGTTGTACTGCAGACCAAGTAGATTTATATGGAACAGCTTATTATTCTAGAACCTGTATAAACGATGCTTTGACTCCATATTCGATTTATTATCAAGTAATTGGAACAACAACCCAAAATGTAGTTGAGGTAATTACTCAACCATTTGACACCACATTACTGTTAGTAAATTATTAATGATTTAAAAAACATCCAACACCTAATAAAATTAATTGTAATTTCGAAACGCCAAGCAAAAACTATGAAAAATCGTATTCTTATTTCTTTTTGTCTCTTATTTATCAACTATTATTCTTATTCTCAAGATGTTATAATCCGTGGAACTCTCATCGAGAAATCAAACGGTGAAGCGATTTTAAATCAAAAAATTAAGTTACTTCGCGGCACAGATAGCTCCGTTATTGCGGGTGCATACACAGACGAAAACGGATTTTTTTCAATCCCTAAAGTTCCTCGTGGTAAAGTGATTATCAAAATTGAAAGTGAACAATATTCGAATACCACCTATCCAGTAGATATTATTGAAGCTAAAGGAATTTTAAATTTCAAATTTGAAATGAAAAAAGCGAGTAACATGAAGAATTTGGAAGAGTTTACAGTTAATTCAGGGGAGAAGCAAAAGAAAAATGAAGTTCTGACAGGGACTTTTAAATTGGACCCTAAAATGTTATCCACAATTCCGAACACGACTGCTGAAAGTGATTTAATTGGCGCTATAAGTGTTGTTCCTGGTGTTGTTACAACAGGCGATCAAGGCGGTCAATTGTATGTAAGGGGTGGTACGCCTATTCAAAATAAAACCATTCTTGATGGGATGACCGTTTATAATCCATTTCACTCAATCGGATTTTTCTCCATTTTTGAAACGGAATTAATCAAGAATGTAGATGTTTACACCGGCGGATTTGATGCTCAATACGGTGGAAGAATTTCATCGATTATGGATGTTTCATACAGAGATGGGGATCGAGTTAAATTTGGCGGAAAAGTATCTACGTCTCCTTTTTTAGCTAAACTGATTTTAGAAGGCCCATTGCAACGATCAAAAGATGGTAAACCAGGTGCAGGTTCATATGTGTTCTCGGCTAAGCATAGTTTATTGGATTATACCTCAAAATCGCTTTATCCGCGTGTTAATGGCGGAAACGGACTTCCATTCAACTTTACCGATTTATATGGGAAAATTACATTTAATGGGAATGGTGGATCCAAATTTAGCGCATTTGGATTTCACAACCGAGACAGCGTAAACTACAATGTTGCAGATTTAAATTGGACAGCCTCGGGATTAGGAATCAATTTCGTTTTAGTGCCAAATAGTTCTGCTGTGTTAATTAAAGGTCATGTTAATGGAAGCAGCTATCAAACGTCTTTTACAGAAGCTAATTCACAACCAAGGACAAGTAAAATTGGCGGTTTTGATATGGGGTTTGACTTTACCTATTTTTTGCCCAATGAAAGTGAAATTAACTACGGATTTAACTTAAACGGTTTTAACACTGAATTCAAAACCTACAATGAGCTCCAACGAAAAATAGAGTTGATAAATTTCACAACTGAAATTGGCACATATATAAATTGGAGAAAGAAAATTGGTGATAAATGGGTGATTCAACCGAGCATGCGCATTCAAGTGTATTCTTCGTTGGGCACAGTTTCACCAGAGCCTAGAATAGGTTTGAAATACAATGCAACAGACAAATGGAGACTTAAATTTTCAGGTGGTAGATTTTCTCAAAACTTTACTTCAGCATCTTCAGACAAAGACATTGTGAATCTCTTTAATGGTTTACTTTCCGCACCTACCAACGTACAAGAAACTTTTGTGAATGAATTTCAACAAGTGAAAAAAACGAAGAACGGTTTGCAATATGCTTGGCACGCCATCGTTGGAACCGAGTATGATTTAGGCAAAAGGATCACAATAAATCTTGAAGGTTACTATAAGTACTTTTCACAATTAAGTAATATCAATCAAAATAAATTGTACGATGATGTTGCGCAGTTTTCTCAAATTGACGATGTGTTTAAAAAAGATTTCATTTTGGAATCTGGACAAACATACGGCGGAGATTTATTATTGAAATACAATTACAAAGGAGTATTTATCTGGACGGGATATTCTTACAGTGTATCCAAACGTTGGGATGGATTTAATTCTTATTTTCCAGTTTTTGATAGAAGACATAACTTAAATTTTGTTGCATCTTATGCGTTTGGGAAGAATAAATCGTGGGAAATGAACGGTCGTTGGAATTTAGGTTCTGGTCTTCCATTTACTCCTACTTCAGGGTATTACCAAAATGAAAATTTCCAAAATGGAGTTACAACTGATTACGTTACCAATAATTCAACAACCGTAACAACAATGCTTGGAGCTTTTAACAGCCAACGTTTACCATATTATCATCGATTAGATGTTACGGTTAAGAAACGCATCAAGTTCAAGAATCAATCTGAATTAGAAATTGTAGGAAGTATTACGAATGTATATAATCGAAAAAATATTTTCTATGTTAATCGCGTAACAAACGAAGAAATTTATCAGTTTCCAATACTTCCAAGTTTTGGTGTGAGTTATAATTTCTAATTTCCGTGAATGCGTTTAGCTTGTTTAATTGTTGGATTTTTATCCTGTTTTCAATACCATTGTCAGTGGCGTGAGAACACCTCACCGAGTTACCCCGAATTAATTAGCTATCTTCAAAAAATTGACAAGGAACACAAGGAAATCAAACTATTCGATATGGGTGATTCCGACTATGGATTACCTATCTACTTACTCGTTATCAATACTGAAAAAGATTCGCTAAAAACCTTCCAAAAGGCAAGGAAAAGTACTACCGTTTTAATCAATAATGCTATTCACCCTGGAGAGCCGGATGGAATCAACGCCTCGTTGATTTGGATTGATGAATGGATAAGGCAAGGTAAACCAAACAAAACAAAAAATGGAGAATCTCTTCCCGTAATTGCTTTCATTCCTGCATACAATGTGGGTGGAATGATGAATCGATCGTCGAGTAGCAGGGCAAATCAAAATGGGCCTGAAGAATATGGTTTTAGAGGGAATGCCCGAAATTTAGATTTGAATAGAGATTTTATTAAAATGGATTCTGAAAATGCATTTTCCTTCGTTAGAATATTTCATGCGCTTGACCCGGATGTCTTTGTAGATAATCACGTTTCAAACGGAGCGGATTATCAATATACGCTAACCTATATTTCTTCCATGAAAGAACGTTTGGCTCCAACAATGAATCAACTTACCTATTCGAAATGTATTCCCAGTTTAACTGCAAATCTTCGTGAAAAAGGAATCGATTTCTTCCCATATGTTGAATTAATCAAACAAACCCCGGAGCACGGAATAATGGCATTTAATGCTTTGCCGCGTTATGCAATGGGGTATTCAAGTTTGTTTAATTCACTCAGTTTCACTGTGGAAACACACATGCTAAAACCATTTCCCGAAAGAGTTGAAGCCACCTATCAATTTCTGGATGAATTAATTTCTTGGACAACCAATCACAGTTTAGAAATAGAATCGAGTAGGAGTGAAGCTTTTGAATGGTGCATGAATCAAAAAGAGTTTCATTATAATTATGAATTAAGTGATGACGAAGATTCCATCTTGTTCAAAGGTTTTGAATATACCAATCCCATCGATTCAATAACAGGTCTAAAAAGATTGTATTATGATCGCTCTAAATCCTATCAAAAATTTATACCGCTTTATCAAACTCATCTCGCTAAATCAGTCGTACTAATTCCAAAATACTTTATAGTTGGCCGACAAGAAAAAGAAGTGATTGAGCGATTGAAAATGAATCAGGTCTTGTATCAAACGATTATTAAAGATTCCACAGTTGAAGTGAATCGATACAGAATTGAAAAATTTAAAAGTTTAGATAAACCCTATGAAGGACATTTCAAGCATCATTCTGTTGAGTTCGAAAAATTTAAAGTAACGCAATCGCTTAAAAAGGGAGATATCCTCATTCCAACCAATCAAAAAGCAATAAATTTCTTGCTTTCGACCTTGATTCCAGATGCTGAAGACGCCTATTTTTCCTGGAATTTCTTTGATTCATATTTGCAGCAAAAGGAATATTTTTCTTCCTATGTATTTATTGATCAAGTAAAATTTATTTTGGAAAACAATCCTACATTAAAAGTTGAATTTGAAAAGCGGAAAAATGAGAACGAGCAATTTAGAAATTCAGAGTGGGAACAATTGTATTTTATCTACAAAAACAGCGAGTACTTTGAGAAATCTTTTATGATTCTCCCCGTTTATTCAATCGATTAATGTTTTTATCATTCCAATTTCAAAGTTGAAACTTGGGTAAAATCTATTACTTTTGTAGACTATTTAGAACATATGTTAGAAATCAATCGAATAAGACAAGAAAAAGAGGCTATTATTACTGGATTATCTAAAAGAAACCTAGACGTTAGAGAAACAGTAGATCAACTATTAGCGTTGGATACCAATTGGAGAAACGTGAAAACTGAAATGGAAACTATTTCAGCTGAACTAAATCAAATCGCTAAAACAATAGG
>CAMAQX010000134.1 GCA_945860455.1 Lishizhenia tianjinensis | reverse complement strand
CTTTTTTAGGTGCCAATGGTGTTGGTAAGTCAACCTTATTGAAACGAGTAATGAATGAGGTAGAAGGAGATGGTTTGGTGAAGTATGGTTACAATGTTAATATTGCGTATTTCGCTCAAAATCAGGCTGAGGAACTAGATACGGAACTTTCGGTTTATGATACAGTGGACGCAATTGCTGTGGGTGAAATCCGAAAAGATTTACGTACAATACTAGGAACTTTTCTTTTCACGGGTGAAGATGTCAACAAAAAAGTGAAAGTGCTTTCTGGTGGTGAGCGGACAAGGTTAGCATTGTGTCAATTATTGTTGAGTCCATCGAATTTTTTAATTCTCGATGAACCAACCAATCACTTGGATATCGCCAGTAAAGAAGTATTAAAACAAGCATTGATCAATTACGAAGGTACTTTTATTATTGTTTCTCACGACCGTGAATTTTTGGATGGATTAACTAATCGTATTTGGGAGATTTATAATAAAACATTAAAAATTCATCATTATAGTGTTCAGGAATTCTTGAAAAAGAAAGCAGAAGAGCAACGTGAAATGAGTCAAAGTACAAAAGGAAGTAAAGTGATTGTTACCCCGAAAGAAGTTGTAAAAGAAGTTTCAAAACCAGTTACACCCTCAAATGAAAAGGAAATTAAACGCATTGAAAAGGAAATCTCCGATTTGGAATCGAAAATAGAGGCTATGAATCTAGTTTTAGCTGATTTAGATTATACAGATGAATCCAAAGCTCAAAAAATAGTGAGCGAATATGAAGGGCTTAAAAATCAATTAGATGCAAAGGTCCTTTTTTGGGAACGGATTTTAGAATAACATCTAAAAAACTATTAATTTTTCCATTATACAGCAAATAAAACTATTAATATTTCCATTACAATAGAAATATTTGTGATAATATTTCCTTTTAATAATAAATAAAACTATTAATTTTTCCGTTATTAAAGAAAAATTAATACATTTGTTTTATGGATTATTATTCAAGAATTTGTTTTGAGGTTATAGAAAAATGGTTGTTTCGAAGAAAAACGCTAGTTATAATTGGTGCACGACAAGTTGGGAAATCCACCTTTTTGAAGTATTTATTAGCAAAATATAGTAATGTTCAGTTTTTTAATGCAGACGAACAGCGCATCCGAGATCTATTTGAAGATTTAAGTATTCCTCAACTAACTGAAGTGGTTGGTGATAATAAACTGATCGTAATTGATGAAATTCAACGGATACCTAACCCCGGATTGGCATTAAAATTACTACATGATTCTTTCCCTGAATTACAAGTGATAGCAACTGGATCTTCAGCTTTGGAAATTGCCGACCGAATATTTGAGCCATTGACAGGAAGACATTTGTTGTTTTACTTATACCCGTTTACATTACAGGAGATTTATCCTAAAAAATCCGCGATTGACGTGCAGGAAAAGATACCATTTCATTTGGTATATGGAATGTATCCTGAAATTTGTAATAATCATAAAGATGCTAAGGTATTAGTGACAAATTTGGCAAATCAATATTTGTATAAAGATGTATTAATATGGAAAGATATTAGACGACCGGATTTGTTAGATAAACTATTGAAATTACTTGCTTATCAAATTGGAAGTCAAGTTTCGGTTCATGAATTAGCATTACAACTAAAAGTGAAATCTGAAACGGTTGAAAATTATATTGATTTACTTGAAAAAGCCTTTGTCATTTTTCGGTTACATGCATTTAGTAACAATCCCAGAAAAGAGGTTTCCAAAATGACAAAGATTTATTTTTGGGATAATGGAATTCGAAATGCAATTATTGAAGATTTTTCATATACCTCAAACCGTCGAGATATTGGTGCGCTTTGGGAAAATTTTATCATTTCCGAAAGAATGAAGAACAATGCCTTTTTGCAGCGAAATGTGAAAAGTTATTTTTGGCGCAATTACAATCAAGCAGAAGTGGATTACATAGAACTATTAGGAGATAAAATATCAGCGGTTGAAATAAAATGGAAACCTATTCGTCAGCCAAAAATTACAAAAGCGTTTACCAATTTATATCCAGATGCTAAAACACACATTATTGACGGACTTAATTTTTTAAAATTTAGTCAAGTAAAAGACGAATGACTCAAAAACGATTTGCTTAATGTTATTCCCGATTTTTAAAGGATACTAAATTTATTCGAAAGGTTATTGCCTGAGCGGGGAGAAATCGATTACCGCTGTTTAGTCTTACTCTAAACGAATAAAATACTTCCTGTGAGATAAACGAAAAATTCAGTTAGTAAAATAAAATAAACGGATTGAAAGCATATTTACACCAGAAGGTCTTTCTTTTCTCCAATCTAAAATAATTCCAATATTAACAATTCGATTCATTTTGTTCAAAAACAGTTGCTCTATTTTGAATGAGTAGGTTATTTTTCAATTAAATTTGTGCTCAATTTGCAGCGAACGTTCGCTTCGAAGATTGTAAATTGAAATTATGCCCAAAGATTCTTCTATACGCTCCATTCTTATCATCGGTAGCGGCCCAATTGTTATCGGTCAAGCATGTGAATTTGATTACTCAGGTTCTCAGGCTGCCCGTTCCCTTCGCGAAGAAGGAATTGAAGTTACTTTAATAAATTCCAATCCGGCAACTATCATGACTGATAAAGTGGTTGCTGATAATATTTATTTGCAACCTCTTGAGCCTGAAAGTATCATTGAAATACTTAAAAATCATAAGATTGACGCTGTTTTACCAACAATGGGCGGACAAACTGCACTCAATCTTTGCATCCAATGTGATGAAATGGGAATTTGGGAAGAATATGGGGTGAAAATCGTTGGTGTTGACATTAAAGCAATCGAAATTACAGAAAATAGAGAGGCGTTTCGTGAGTTAATGAATGAGATTGATATTCCAATGGCACCGCAAACTACAGCCAAGTCATTTTTGGAAGGAAAAGAAGTTGCTCAAAAATTTGGATTTCCTCTTTGCATACGTGCCTCTTATACGTTAGGAGGTGCTGGAGCTTCCATTGTACACGATCCGAAGGACTTTGATGGTTTATTAGAGCGCGGTTTACAGCTTTCGCCCATTCATGAGGTGATGATTGACAAAGCGCTTCTTGGATGGAAAGAGTATGAATTAGAACTTTTGCGTGATGCCAATGATAATGTTGTAATTATTTGTTCTATTGAAAATTTTGATCCATTGGGAATCCATACGGGCGATTCTATAACGGTTGCACCAGCAATGACCCTTTCAGATACAACTTTTCAAAGGATGCGAGACATGGCAATTAAAATGATGCGCTCAATTGGAAATTTTGCCGGAGGATGTAACGTTCAATTTGCCGTTTCTCCAGATGAAAACGAAGATATAATTGCCATTGAAATCAACCCAAGAGTTTCTCGTTCCTCTGCTTTAGCTTCAAAAGCTACTGGATACCCGATTGCAAAAATTGCGGCGAAATTGGCTATTGGTTATCATTTGGATGAGTTAAAAAATCAAATTACAAAAACGACTTCTGCACTTTTTGAACCTACATTAGATTACGTGGTTGTTAAAATTCCTCGTTGGAATTTCAATAAATTCCCGGGCACAAATAGAGAATTAGGCTTGCAAATGAAATCGGTAGGGGAGGTTATGGCAATCGGTAGATCTTTTCAGGAAGCTCTTCAGAAAGCTTGTCAGTCACTGGAAATAAATCGAAATGGACTGGGTGCAGATGGAAAAGAACTCACCAATCAAGATGAAATATTACATTCTTTGGGTCACGCGAGTTGGAATCGACTATTTCATATTTATGACGCCATCAAATTGGGGATTCCATTCAAAACGATTGTAGAGAAGACAAAAATCGATATTTGGTTCCTCAAGCAAATCGAAGATTTAATTAAGTTGGAACGTAAAATCGAGAAATTTCACATCGAAAATCTACCAAAAGAGTTGCTTTTTGAAGCAAAACAAAAAGGATACGCTGATCGTCAAGTAGCTCACCTGGTTCGTTGTTTGGAATCAGAAGTTTACACTAAAAGGCGTGATTTTGGAATTAATCGAGTTTATAAATTAGTAGACACCTGTGCGGCGGAATTCGAAGCTCATACACCTTATTACTACTCTACGTTTGAATATGAAAATGAAAGTGTCGTTTCGAATAAGAAAAAAATTGTGGTTTTAGGCTCAGGTCCAAATAGAATTGGTCAAGGGATAGAATTTGATTATTCGTGCGTTCATGGTGTATTGGCCGCTAAAGAGTGTGGGTATGAAACGATTATGATTAATTGTAATCCTGAAACAGTTTCCACTGATTTTGACACGGCGGACAAACTGTATTTTGAACCAGTTTTTTGGGAGCATATTTACGATATTATTCAACATGAAAAACCTGAAGGAGTTATTGTTCAGTTGGGCGGACAAACAGCATTGAAATTAGCCGAAAAGTTAAGTCGCTATGGCATAAAAATTCTTGGTACAAGTTACGAATCCCTGGATCTGGCAGAAGATCGCGGAAGGTTCTCTAAAACATTGGAAGCGAATAACATTCCTTTTCCTAAATACGGAATCGTTGAAAGTGCAGAACAGGCATTGGAATTATCAGATGAATTGGGCTTTCCATTACTTGTTCGGCCATCGTATGTTCTTGGTGGACAGAAAATGAAGATTGTTATCAATAAAGAAGAATTGGAACATCATGTGGTTGATATTATCAATGAAATGGGGAATAATCAAATATTATTAGATCATTTTATTTCAGGTGCCATTGAAGCTGAAGCGGATGCTATTTGTGATGGAGAAAATGTGTATATTATCGGAATCATGCAGCACATTGAGCCTGCAGGAATTCATTCTGGTGATTCATACGCAGTGTTGCCTCCCTATAATTTGGGGGATTTTGTAATGACACAAATTGAAGATATTACGAAAAAATTAGCTGTTGAATTACGTACTGTTGGGTTGATTAATATTCAGTTTGCGATAAAAGATGATCAAGTTTATGTCATTGAAGCAAATCCACGTGCATCTAGAACCGTTCCATTTATCGCAAAAGCATACGATGAACCCTATGTAAACTATGCAACAAAAGTGATGCTGGGTGAGAAAAAAGTAACAGATTTCAATTTTAATCCGCGGAAAGAGGGTTACGCCATTAAGATTCCTGTTTTCTCTTACGAGAAATTTCCGGATGTTAAGAAAGAATTAGGTCCTGAAATGAAATCAACCGGTGAAGCAATTCGATTTATTAAAAACTTGAAAGATCCATTTTTTACAAAAATATATTCGGAGCGGAATATGCACCTGTCTAAATAAGAATGATTGTAGCAGCAAGTTTTACGGGTGTAATTAAAACAGTACTCATTTTAATTGGGGTACTTGTTATCATACGTATAATCGGGAGAACCTTAATTGCTAAACGTAATCTGGAACATGAAAGAGATCTAATCGCGCGCAAACGTGAATTTGAAAAGAAAAAAGATTTTGTTCGGAAAAATCAGGGCAAAACGAGTATTCTATCAAAAGGTAAAATTCAAGCGGAAGACGCAGATTTCGAGGAGGTTAAGTAGAATTTAAAATTGATCTTTCAGCTTGTCTGACATATAATTAAATAGTGCGCTCAATGGTTTTTCTACCATCATTTTTAGAAAAGCGTTTACCTCACCGTTGAATTCAATAAATCCCTTTGTTCCGGCGGAAGTAGATTCGGCATGGATGGTTAAAGTGAATGGAAAGGGTGATTTTTCGCCCGATTTAAGAAATAATTTATCATTTTCCTCTCTTCCATTCTGAATTAAAGTAATGATTATTCCTCCCTGAACTTTGAATGAACACATCAATTCATCTGATTTAAAATCAGAGATTTTATCTAAAGGCAGTAATTTTTCAATATGGGAAGGAATCGAAATAAAATTCAAAACTTGTTCAGGGTTTGCATGAATCTCAACCTCATTACTAATTAGTTGCATACAATCAAATTAAGGATTCCAACTTTCCGGTTTTTCTCTCCATTTGTGCAAAGAAACAATGTCAACTTCCGTGATATACTTTGTTTTTAAAGCAGATTCAACTAAGGTGTCATAATCGGAAAGCGTTAGCACGGGGCAATCCGCTTCAGCGAAATTCTTTGTCGCAATTTCAAATCCATATGTGAAAATAGCAACCAATCCTTTGATGTCTAACCCAGCCTCACGCAATGACTGTATCGCTTTTAAACTACTTCCCCCCGTGGAGATTAAGTCTTCAATAACAACAACGCGTTGACCTTTTTCAAAATAGCCCTCTATGATGTTTCCCATTCCGTGTTCCTTTGGAGAACTTCGAACATAAATAAAAGGGATTCCAAGTTCCTGAGCAACAAGTACACCTTGTGGAACACCTCCTGTTGCAATTCCAGCAATTAAATCCGGTTTTCCAAAATAGTCCAAGATCGATTGGGCATATGCTTGCCGAATGAATGTTCGAATATTTGGGAAGGATAACGTAATTCGATTGTCACAATAAATCGGAGATTTCCATCCAGAAGCCCATGTAAAGGGTGATTTTGGTTGTAATTTTACAGCTTTGATTTGTAAAAGGAATTCAGCAATTTTTAAAGCTTTATCTTTGTGATATATCATAGTAACAAATGTACAAAGTTTTTATTGAAAATAGAGAAGTTAATTTTAGGAATCAGTCTAGCACGTTGCAATCAAATGGTGTTATA
>CAMAQX010000133.1 GCA_945860455.1 Lishizhenia tianjinensis | reverse complement strand
ATAAAATTGATGAAGAAAGTAAAGCTTTTTTAACCGAAATGAAAAAGGCAGGTTTCTCATTTTGGCTTTCCTCGGAAGATACGGGACCTACAAAAAACCATGTGAATTCTACAGCTAGTGAATGGTGGATTGTTTTTTACAAACGCACCAAAATTCAGTGTGATTCCTCGCGCTACTTTGGATTTGTCAGTCAACCGCTTGTTGCTAACCCCAATCAAGATCGAGTATCTTATGTTTTCCCGTTTAAAACCGTAAAGGGAAATTCAACTTTTTCCGTTATTCCTGTTCATTTAAATCCGGGCGACGCCAAAGAAGATTATGCACGAAGGCAAGTTGAGTTCAGTTATTTATTTAATTGGACTAAAAAACAACCTGAAAAAAATAAAGATTTCTTTGTACTAGGAGATTGTAATATTTACGAATCTAGTGAGTTTTTACACTTCAAAAGTTTAGATTTTTATAGTTTAAACGAGAAATGTAAATTCACTAATACTAAAATCTATGAATCAAAGGAGAAGGGAAAACCCTACGATCATATTTTTTATAATTCTCATTCAAAAGAGGATTTAATATTGAATTCATTTAGTGCTATTGACTTACGAAAAGCAGCTAAAACATTTAATCCAACGAATGTTATTGAGCCCTACGATCACGATGATTTCAGAACAAAATATTCCGATCATTTACCTGTTGTTTTTCAACTAATAACGGGAAAAGATACAGATTAATTGTTATTCTAGAATTTTTTGAATGTTTGGACGGAAATACAATTCTGATTTCAAAACCTTACCATCTTCCCGATAGATTGGGTTACCGTCAGCATCCAATTTACTCATATTAGAACGTTGAATTTCAGTAAAAATCTCTTCGATTTTATGTTGTAAGCCGTGACGTAATATTGTTCCGCACAAAATATACAATTGATCCCCTAAAGCATCGGCAATTTCAACAATATCATTACTTTTTGCTGCTTCCAAATACTCTTCGTTTTCCTCTTTCATTAAATTGTAACGCAATTCAACTTCTGAATTGGTTAATTCACTTGTTGGTTCGTAATGATTTTTAATACCAAATGAATTATGAAAGAGTTCAACATAACCAATTATTTCTTTAAATTCCATATCGCTTGTAACTATTTAAACTGTTATTTCCCATTCGATAACCAATCAATTCCTTTTTTCAACTGATTAATTGTGAATTCCTCCGGACTGTCTTTTTCAGGTTTAAAATCATATACCCAATTGGCCACTGGAGGCATACTTAGTAAAATTGATTCCGTTCTACCACCTGATACGAGTCCGAATTTTGTTCCTCGATCATGAACCAAGTTGAATTCAACATATCGACCTCTTCGTATCATTTGCCATTTTCTTTGATTTTCTGTAATACCCTCATCTTTGCCCAATTCCATCTGTGTTTGATATATAAATGGAAACGCTTTACCAAGTGTTAAACAAAAATTAAAAATTTGTTCTTTGGTCAGTGTTGTATTTTCATGAGATTGATGATCAAAAAATATCCCTCCAACCCCACGCGTTTCATTTCTATGGCCAATAAAGAAATAATCATCTGCCCACTTTTTAAAGGTTGGATAAAACGATTCATCCACGGAATCACAAATTTCTTTGAGTTTTTCATGAAATAATGCAGCACGATTTAACGAAATGTAATGAGGAGTTAAGTCAATTCCACCACCAAACCAATAAGTTTCGTTATCCAGTTCAAAATAACGAACATTCATGTGAATAATTGGAATATGAGGCGAATTTGGATGTAATACGATTGAAACTCCTGTGGCAAAAAAACTATTTCCAGTTGTTCCCAACTGTTTTTTCATGTCATCAGTAACCGCTCCATGTACCGCTGAAAAGGCAACGCCACCTTTTTCAATCAATCTTCCGTTTACAAGTGTATTTGTTCGACCACCTCCCCCTTCTTCCCTACTCCAATCATCCATTTGAAACTTTCCTTGACCATCAAAAATTTCTAATTGTGAGCAAATAAATTCTTGAAGTTTCTTGAATTCTGATTGAATTAACTCTCGCATGTCTTAGTTATCAATATTACATTTTACATTCTCAAAACCTCCAGTTTCAAAATTAGGTTTCAAATCAAAATCCATTATCACTCCATTTGCTTCTTTTCGAAGCAATATATAGGATGTAAAATATTTTGCTACATCATAACCATAAATCACCATACCAGTAATATCAGCATTGTAATAATCTCTGTATTTTCGATGTAATGATTTCACCCCTGCATCATGGTAATTAAAAGACGGAAATGGAGTTCTGTAATTCACGAAATGCATATTATATTTAGCTCTAACGCCTGTTACTGCATCACCATATTTCAACCAATCCTTGTGACCAAAAAGCGTTAAACCAGCATACGGTTTTAATAATGTCATAAAGTCCAGCACCTCCGATTTTTCATTGGATGCAAAAACGATAATACTAGCTGGATATTTTTGCAGGTATTGACCAAAATCTTTAGTCGTTGCTTCAATTAATTTAATATTTGTTGGATTTTCATCAGAATAATAGACACTCCTAAACGCTTCATAATTAGTCATGTCCACCTTATCATTTGACTTAACCAAAATAACTTGCTTTGTTGGGTAATTAGTAATCGCATGTTTTGCGAGCATTTTAAGCATGTTAGCATCTGAAGGAATACCAAAATGCGCCATAGGATTATTCGATATTAAACGATTTGCTTTAGGCACTGTCGTAACAAAAGGCACTTGATTTTCTTGACACCAATTAGCAACTAATAACGCTTCCCCTATATCCAATGGAGCAAAAATCAAATCCATTTTTTCAAATTCAGGCCGTTTTAATATTCCAGCGACATCAACTGTATCATTCATATAATCATAAATATATAATTCGGTATAAGAACCAATTTCATCAATTGCCATTTTTGCGCCCATATAAAACTCTGTTGATGCTGAAACAACAGATGCTGGTGCTTTTTTTCCATTACCTAAATAAAAAGGTAAGAACATAGCAATTTTCCAGGGACCTTTTTTTATTGGAAACAATAATGTTGAATCAATTACTTGTTTATTGTCTCCAAGAACGGGTTTGATTTGAATCTGTTTATCTAAAGACTCTCTTTTTAAAGGGATCTTAATAGTCATTCCTGTTTTCAATTGTACAGGTGTGATATTATTTATTTTTTGCAACTTTTCAGAAGGTACCATGTATCGTTTAGATAAACTATAAAGTGTTTCTCCTTGCTTTACAGTATACAGTAAAATAGTATCAGATTCGGTTTCTTCATTGATTAGTGCGATAACTTGTCCTTTTGAAATTGAACCATAGGCAATTGGCTCACAAGCATTTACAAAAGTTAATTGTTGACCTACTTTAATCACTCCATTCACAACTGTCGAATCTGTTTTAAATGATTCAACAGAAACTCCATATTTCCTGCAAAGTGAATACAACGTTTCAGATTCTTTAACCTCATGAATAATATTTTTAGTTGCCGCTGGAATAAGTATCTTCTTACCAACGGTAAAATTTTTATCAATACCTTGATTAGCATTAATAATAATATCTTTAGAAACATTAAAATCCGTTGATAAGGACTCCAAAGTCACACCTTCTTCAACTAAGTATAGGTAATATTTTTTGCCGTTAATATTTTCTATTTTGACAAAATCCTGCGCTCTCAAAGTAGAACCTATAAAAACTAAAAGAAAAAATAATAACTGTTTCATAAAATAGAAAGTTTAAATAGTTTGCAAATTATTCCCATTCGATAGTAGCGGGTGGTTTTGAACTAATGTCATAGGTAACTCGATTAATTCCTTTTACCTGATTAATAATTCGATTCGATATTTTAGCTAGAAATTCATACGGTAAGTGACACCAATCAGCCGTCATTCCGTCTGTTGATGAAACAGCTCTCAAAGCTACTGCATTTTCATAGGTGCGTTCATCACCCATTACTCCAACGGATTGAATAGGTAAAAATATTGCTCCAGCCTGCCAAACCTCATTGTATAATCCATCTTCTTTCAAACCATCAATAAAAATGGCATCTACTTCTTGAAGAATTGCCACTTTTTCAGGGGTAACCTCTCCCAAAATCCGAATACCTAAACCAGGCCCTGGAAAAGGATGTCTACCCAAAATTAAAGGTTCGATTTCCAATGCATTCCCAATTCGTCTCACTTCATCTTTAAATAACAAACGCAATGGTTCAACCACTTGAAGTTTCATATAATCAGGTAATCCCCCCACATTGTGATGCGATTTAATTGTTTGAGACGGACCACCAGTGGCAGATACAGATTCAATTACATCTGGATAAATAGTTCCTTGACCTAACCACACTGCATTTTCCACTTTTTTAGATTCAGAATCAAACACATCTATAAAAACCTTGCCAATTGCTTTACGTTTGGCTTCGGGATCGGTTTTCCCATCTAATTCAGCATAAAAAAGGGATGAAGCATCAACTCCTTTTATATTCAATCCCATTCCTTCATAGGATTCAAGAACAGATTGATATTCATTTTTTCGCAATAATCCGTTATTCACAAATATGCAATGTAAGTTGTTACCAATTGCTTTATGCAGCAATACAGCGGCGACTGTTGAATCAACCCCTCCCGACAATCCCATAATAACTTTATCCTCTCCTATTTGCCCTTTTAAAATTGCTATTGTTTCCTCCACAAACGAATTAGGTGTCCAATCCTGTGAAAATCCGCAGATATCTATTAAGAAATTGGAAATCAATTGAGTGCCTTCTGTGGAATGATAAACCTCTGGGTGAAACTGAATACCATAAGTAAGCTCATTTTTTATCTGAAAGCCTGCAACACGAACATCTTCTGTACTGCAAATAACTTCATAATCTGTTGGTACTTCAACAATTGTATCCCCGTGTGACATCCAAACTTGAGAATGAACCGACATATTTTTAACTAAACGAGAATCTTTTTTAATGATATCAACTTGAGCTCTTCCATATTCACGAATTTTTGAGGGAAGAACTTTGCCACCAAATTGATTCACTAATAATTGAGCACCATAACAAACACCTAATAACGGTAAAACACCCTTAATCAGAGATAAATCAGGTTTTGGTGCAATTGAATCTAATGTAGAAAATGGACTACCGGAAAGAATAACGCCTTTTACAGCTATATCTATTTCTGGTATTTTATCCCATGGATGAATTTCACAATAAACATTTAATTCCCTTACTCTTCGTGCAATTAACTGAGTATATTGGGATCCAAAATCTAGAATCAGTAATTTCTCATGCATATTCAAAGTTAGCTTGAAAAATTGATTTAATGAGTTGGGATAGTATAAATTTATTCCATTTAACTTTGTTTATAACTACCTATAAACAAAAAAGGCGACCAAAATTTGATCGCCTTAATTCATTAAAAACAAGATTATTCTTTAATAAATTGTCGAACTATTGCTTTTTCAGAGTTGTACAATCCTAAGTAATATACTCCCGCAGAAAGTTTTTTACTCATTTCAATTGTTTTAACAGCTTTTCCATTAACAACATCCAATGTAAAATCAGAAACTAATTGCCCTTGAACATTGAATAATTTACATGTAAGCTTATCTCCAGAAAGTCCATCTACCGATAATTCAAAAATTCCGTTATTCGGATTTGGATACAATTGAATAATATTAATTCCGTTCTCCGTTAATCCAACTAATTCTTCAATAATTACTGTGGTTGAACTTATGCATCCATTATTATCCTTCACATAGCAAGTATAAGTACCAGGAGCTAAATTTGAGAATAATGAACCAGAATAATAGTTTGTCCCATTTATACTGTATGAATAAGGTGTTAATCCACCATTACCTGTCAATGTAATTGTTCCATTCGTTGTAGCGGTTGCTGTTCCCGTTGAAACTCCAGAAACACCTACTTGCGTTGGTTCTGTAATTGTTGTATTAAACGTTTGCAAACATCCATTTGCATCTTTTACTGTTATCGTGTAGCTTCCAGCAGAAAGATTGTTTACAACACCTTGAGTGTAAAAAGTAGTTCCATCAATACTGTAAACGTAAGGAGCAGTTCCACCTGAACCAACTGCAGAGATTGAACCATTTGCACTACCAAAACATGATATCATTGTTGGGACAGCATTTAAATTCAAAACAGCAGGTTGAGAAATTGTTATTGATGTTTGACCTACACATCCATTGGCATCTTTTGCATAAAGCGTATAAGTGCCCGCTGATAAATTAGAAAAACTTGAACCAGCCTGATATGTTGTTCCATTAATAGAATACGTATAAGAAGCTTGTCCACCTGTTGCTGAAGCAGTAATTGATGCGTTTTGTGCTCCGTTACATGTAATTTGAGCTGATTGAGTAGATGTTGCAATTATTGATGCCGGTTGAGAAAGCGTCACAGTTCCCGTTCCAGAACATCCTGTATTATCAGTAATCGTGTAAGAATAAGTTCCAGCAGCTAAATTTGAAAACGTTGCAGAACTTTGCGATGTACCATTATTCAAAGCGTAAGTAAAAGGTGACGCTCCTCCGGTTGGAACTAAAGTAACCTGACCAGAATTCGTAGTACAAGTTGGCTGTGCATTAATAGTAGAATTCACAGTGAAACCACCAGCTCCAACGGTTAAAGTATATGTTTTAGTATCATTACATATATTATCATCAGGAGTAGTTCCAT
>CAMAQX010000132.1 GCA_945860455.1 Lishizhenia tianjinensis | reverse complement strand
CTTATTTTGCTAGCCTGCATCTGGGGGAGTTCATTTATCTTAATGAAAAAAGGAATGTTCGCAGACGACGGAACATCAATTTTTTCATCACAACAAGTTGGTTCTTTACGTATGTTAATTGCGGCATTGGTTCTTTTACCAATTTCCATTACCAAATTAAAAATAATTAGTGTTAAAAATATCATTCCATTAGCCCTCGTAGGATTTTGCGGAAATTTCATTCCCGCGTTCTTATTCACTTATGCGGAAATTGGAATATCTTCAGGACTGGCAGGAATGCTCAATAGCTTCACTCCTATTTTCACCATCATTATTGGGTTTTTCGTATTCAAAACGAAATTGACAAATAAACAACTGATCGGAACATTTATAGGAACCATTGGAATTGTTGCATTAGTTTTGACCGGTAAAAACGCATCATTAAATGGAGACTGGGAACATATCTTAGCAATTGTATTAGCAACGCTTTTATATGCAATTAGCCTAAATACCATAAAACACAAATTGTCTGATTTCAGTTCATACGAAATTACTTCATTAGCATTTTTTATCCTCTTACCATTTGCAATTAGTGGTTTTTTCCTAACGGATACGCTTCAGACTTTTCAGACTAATCCGCTAGCATCTAAAGGAATTTTCTACATTGTCATTTTGTCTGTGTTTGGGACGGCATTAGCTGTGCTCGTTTTCAATCGTATCATTGCCTTTTCTTCTACTTTATTCGCGAGTTCAGTAACCTATTTTATTCCTATTGTAGCAGTTGTAATCGGGTTTGCGTTTGGTGAACGATTAACTGTTTGGCAAATAATATCCATGTTTATTGTTCTGTTTGGAGTGATTACAGCCAATGTCTCCTTAAAGCGGAAGAAAGAATCAAAGGGTTAGTTAACATCATTTTAACAAAAGAAATCTAATATATTTTAGAAATTCAACTACATTTGAAATGTGATTCGATCTACGATTCTTATTTTTTTCATTTCACTTCTATTTGTTGGCACAATTGGAGTTCCTGTCTTTACGCATTCTTGTCAAAAGGAAGGACAATTCACTTCTTATTTTCTGCCATTAAATGATCATTGTGAAAAGGAAGAAATTTCGGACCTGCCTCCTTGTTGTAAAAAAGATAAAGAAAAAAAAGAGAAGAACGATTGCTGTAACGACGAAACTGAAGTTTTTAAATTAAAGGTTGATTACGTTTCTTTTTGGAATGACTTCTCGTTTCAAGCATTTCAAATCCCAGAAAATACTTATTTTTCGTTTTATAACGTAATAATTCTTTCTGAGAGGCAAACCCTTCAATCCTGCAATTCCGATCCACCTCCAAAACTTTGTGGAAGAGAAATCTTACTAAAAAAACAAGTGCTCATAATTTGATTTTAGGGAACCTATTTCTAGTTAACTAGTTTGTTTCACAAAATCAATAATTTATGAATTTTTTATGTAAAACATTAGTTTTAGGTTTTTTACTAATTCTAAATATTTCGGAATCTTTTGGTCAACTACGCGGATTGATTCAAGGAGAAGATGAAAACGAAAAAAAACCAATTTACAACGCAAAAATTAGGCTCAAACATGCCAAAACAGGAACACTTTCTAACGAAGATGGTACATTTGAGCTTAGTTTGCCTAAAGCGCTTCCGGACACCTTGATTTTTTCAGCGAATGGTTTTTACAACGATACAATCATTGTTAATAAATCAGATCGGTTTGCGGGTATCTCAGTTACACTTTATTCCATGCGAGCTTTGCCAGAATTTATAATTTCCTCACGGAGAAAATCGAGCAGTATTTCCAAAATGAAAACCTTGCATGTGGAAGAATTAACTTCCGCCGAATTGCGCAAAGCAGCCTGTTGCAACCTTTCAGAATCTTTTCAAACAAATGCCTCTGTCGATGTAAATATTACGGATGCGGTTTCCGGGGCAAAAAAAATTCAAATGATGGGGCTGGATGGTGTTTACACGCAAATACAAATGGAGAATATTCCCTATTTGCGCGGTTTGGAAAGCTCATTCGGGTTGCAATCAATTTCTGGAACGTGGATCGAATCAATTCAAATCACAAAAGGGACAGGGAATGTGGTCAACGGCTACGAATCCATGGCCGGACTCGTTAATCTTGAAATTAAAAAACCAACCGAAATGGAAAAAGTATATCTGAATGCATACCAAAATATTTTTGGGCGATCAGAACTCAATGCCAACGCAGGATATAAACTTTCAAAAAAATGGAGCACGGGATGGCTTGCCCACACCTCATCGGTATATGGACAAATTGATCACAACATGGATAATTTCAAAGATTTACCAACCGGTGATAATATTGCTTTCATGAATAGATGGGCATATCAAGGTGCTAAAATGGAGGCTCAATTTGGGTTCAATGCTTACCAAGATCGAAAAGTGGGTGGTCAAATCGGTTTTGTTAGAGGAATGCAACTTGAACCCAATCCGCAAGACTTTAAATATGGCGTGTTGCTTAATTCTAAACACATTGATGCTTTTCTAAAAACAGGTTTTTTCGGGAAGCGAACGAATCAATCTTTGGGAATTGTTTACAACGTGAAGTATCAAGAAATTGATGGTTCTTTTGGTATTCGAAATTTTTCAGGAGTCGAAAAAAGAGGATATATTAATGTGATTTACGATGATTACATCGGAACGTTGGATCATAAAATAAAAACCGGAGCTAGCTTGGTAGTGCTTGATATTAGTCAATCTGCTGATTCGTTGATGCAGAATAGAAAAGAAATTGTTCCTGGGATTTTCACCGAATACACCTACTCAAATTCAAGATTAACAAGTGTTTTAGGAGCTCGTTATGATTACCATTCACTTTATGGCAGTCAATTTTCACCAAGAATCCATACCAAATATATTGCTCACGAAAAAACTGATTTACGAATCACAGCCGGTAAAGGTTGGCGAGTTCCTAATTACATCATCGACAATGTTTCCTTGCTTGCTAATTCCAAACAATGGATTGCACCCAATGAAATAAAACCAGAAATTTCGTGGAACATTGGTGGTTCGGTTGTTCAAGAGTTCAAATTATTTAAGCAAAAAGGGAGTTTAACGGTAGATTTGTACCGAACATGGTTTGAAAATCAACTAATTGTTGATAGAGACGAGTTCGTAAATGCCATTGTATTTACCAATTTAGAAAATGGTTCTTTTTCAAACAGTTTTCAATCTGAACTCACTATTTCGCCACTTAAAAATTTCGATATTCGTTTGGCATACAAATACTTAGATGTTAAAGCGCAATATGGTGGAGCTTTGCGTCAACAAGTTATGATTCCAAAACATCGAGGGTTTGTAAACCTTGCCTATTTCAGTAGAAATAAGCGCTGGGAATATGACTTAACCTGCACCGTTTATGGGATTTCGCGTTTACCGGCACAAGATGACCCGAATAATCCGAACAATCAATTATTTGATCAAACAAGCGAAGTATATCCAATGCTCAATGCACAAATAACGCATGTGATAAAGCTATGGGATTTTTATATTGGTGGAGAAAATTTGAGTAATTTTAAACAAAAGAATCCAATTAGTGATGTACAAAATCCATTTGGCTCAAAATTTGACGCTACAACTATTTGGGGACCCGTTATGGGAATTAATGTTTATGCAGGTTTGAGGTATTCAATCAAACAAAAAAAAGAAAGTAGAAATTAAATTTTAAATTATGAAAAAGTATTTTTTATCGCTTGTGATTTTCTTTATTTACGGAATTTCATTTAGCCAAAAAGCAGAAACGAGCACTATTCAAACATCTGCTCAGTGTAACGATTGTAAAGAACGAATTGAAGGTAAATTGAACTACACAAAAGGGATTAAGTTCGCTGAATTGGATATGGAATCGAAAAAAGTAACGGTTAGCTACTCTACAAAGAAAATTTCACTTCAAAAAATCAAAGAAACGATTGCCGCTATTGGTTACGACGCAGATGAAGTAAAAGCGAAACAAAAAGATGTTCTAAAATTACCCAAATGTTGTCAGCCCAATGGGATGGAAAATCATTAAGGATTAAAGCGCGCTTGGATTTATTTTGAATCGGTAAACATTTTATAGATCATTCCATCCGACAACCCGATTTTCGGTGCTAAAATTTTATTTATCTGCATTTTGCGCATCAAAAATAAATAGATTTCAAGTGCAGGAACAATGACATCAGCTCGGTCAGGTTTTAAATGAAATTTGTCCATTCGTTCTTCAACGGATAGTTTGCGAATAGAATCGTATAGTGATTTCATTTTTTTCAGCTCAACAGGCTGATTGTCTTTTAATCCTATGATCTTATGAATTTTATTAATATTTCCACCCGTTCCGAAAAGTTGATGAAGAATTGATTTATCCATATTTTGCTCAAGCCATTGACCCATTTCCTCCCATATTTCCTCTGAGACTTTATTTTTCAGCATTCGAATGGTCCCTATTTCAAATGATTTGGAAGCAATTTTTTGTCCTTGTTCAAAAACACTAATTTCAGTGCTTCCACCACCAACATCAACAACGATAAAAGGCATTGATTTATCAAAATCAAGTAATAAAAATGTTCCAAATATTAAGTCCGCTTCCTCTTGGCCTGAAATAACTTCAATTCTAACGCCTGTTTTTTGAGTGATTTTTTGAATTATCTTATCTGCATTTTTTGACTCGCGCATCGCTGACGTAGCGACTGCTCTGAGTTGTTCAACTTCAAAAATTCCAGCGATTAATTTAAACGATTTAATGGTGTCTAATGTGTTTTTGTATTTGGCTTTTGAAATTCTCCCTAATTCAAAAACATCCTCACCCAACCGCAAAGGAATACGTGTGTAAGAGATTTTCTTTACGTAGAAGTGATTTTGTTCTTGACAAACCTCTCCTACCAATAATCTCGCTGCATTTGTTCCAACATCTATCGCACCAAATTTCATGTTTTATAATAATTGATTGGCTAAGTTAGCTAATTCTGAGCGTTCTCCCTTTTCCAACATAACATGGCAAAACAAATCTTGTCCTGATAATCGATCAACGAGGTATGCTAACCCATTTGAATTTTCATCCAAATAAGGTGTGTCAATTTGCTGTACATCACCCGTAAAAATAATTTTAGTGTTCTCACCGGCGCGCGTTATAATCGTTTTCACTTCATGTGGAGTTAAATTTTGGGCTTCATCCACGATAAATAAAATATTCGATAGACTTCGTCCGCGGATAAAAGCTAGAGGAGTAATTATAATTGACCCCGATTGTTCCATGTCAGTTATTACCTTCAATTTCTTTTCATTGGGACCAAATTGTGATTTTATAAATTTTAAGTTATCCCACAATGGCTCCATGTAAGGCCCGATTTTATCATTCGCATCGCCAGGTAAAAAACCTATATCTTTATTGGATAATGGAACAATTGGTCGTGCCAAAATGATCTGATTGAAATTTTTCATTTGTTCTAATGAAGCTGCTAGCGCTAGCAACGTTTTTCCTGTTCCAGCAACACCTTGTAGTGCAACCAATTTAATTTTTGGATCCAACAGGGCATGAAAAGCAAATGCCTGTTCTGCATTTTTGGGTTTAATTCCATAAACATACTCTTTTTCTATGCGAACAATTTCATCCATAGATTGGTCATAAAAACACAAACAAGAATTTTTTCCATTTTTCAAAATGTAATAGGAATTGGTTTTCTTTCTATTACCTAATATACCATTTTCAAGAATAGCCCCTTTTAAAAAAACTTCACGGATGACTTCAGCATCTACGTGATCAATTGTTTGAGCACTTGTGGAAATGATTTCCTTCAGATTCACTTTACCAGTTTGATAATCTTCAGCAATTACGCCAATTGCTTTTGCTTTAATTCTTAAATTGATGTCTTTTGTAACTAAAACAACCTTTTTTTTGGGCTCTTGTTCCTGCAATACTAATGCAGCATTTATGATTTTATGATCATTTTTTTGTGATGAATAAATATGTTCAGCATTCAGATTTTCAGGATGATAATCCATCACGATTTTAAACTTACCCTTTTTCAATCCCAAACTGATCCATTCTTGAAGAAGATTGGTTGTTGATAATTTATCAATAAATCGAATAACCTCACGTGCAGAGAAATTTTTCGTGTCATTCCCCAATTTAAACTTATCTAATTCTTCCAATACCGTTATCGGAATTGCAACATAATTCTCCTCAAAATTTGTAATGGATTCATGGTCATGAAGTAATACTGACGTGTCTAAAACGAAGATCTTTTTTTGATTTGCCATAGCATGTAATTAATGTTTTGGTAAAGTTAAAAAAAGATTAACCGTTGCATTTAGCAATTACAATTATTTCATATTAATGTTTTATAAACCTATTTAACAATGAGTTTATTTTATGTAAACATATCTTTCATAATAAACAAACATTTGAGTAATACGCTATGAGTTGCTTTGTACTCAAATAACATAACATGAAAAATTTTCTTTTCTTCCTGATTACGTTTGGTATAACCCTTGTTGGTTTTACTCAAAGCACGGTTGCCCTATGGAATTATAACACGATTACAGGAGCACCAGCGTCTCCCGCTGCGGACATTGGTACAGGGAGTTCGCAAGTTATTGGTTCAATGGTTGTTGCAACTGCAGCCACAGGAATGGACCCAGTAATCAATAATGGTTGCGGTACTCAAAATGGATTGAACCCTGGGGCGTGGGCATTTACTGCTACACCCGGACTAACCAATGAAAGCAGCGGAGTGCAATACAACGCATCAACTGTTGGAATA
>CAMAQX010000131.1 GCA_945860455.1 Lishizhenia tianjinensis | reverse complement strand
CATTGCACGCAAATTGGTGTTAATGGAATTGTAATTGGTTTACTGACTGAGACTAATGAAATTAATCGATTGCAACTCGAACAAATCAGCGAGGCAGCTCAAGGAATAGACATCACCTTTCACCGGGCATTTGATGACACGATTGAATGGAAAAGATCCATGGATTTACTAATAAATATGGACGTTAAACGAATTCTTACGTCAGGTGTATCAACAAACGTTGATTCAGGTTTTCTTGTTTTGAAAGAAATGGTGAAATACGCTAAAGGGCGCATTGAAATTATGGCCGGTGGTGGAATTAATGCGAATAATGTTGGTAAAATTGAAACTGAAATTAAACCAGATGCCATTCATTTTTCCGGAACATCAAAGATTTTATTAGATGAAGAATCTTTATTTTCAGAAACAATTCTCAAGGTAGATCGAAAAAAAGTCAGCAGAATAATAAGCTCACTTTCAATCAATTAATTTTTATCGAATTTATAGGTGTATTGAACCATAATAGTTCGCGGTGCCTCAATCTTAAGTGGACGCAGAGAATAACTTCTATTTAAAATATTACTTCCAATTAAAGCAATTTTGTGGGTTTCATTGATCGAGTATGAAATTCGTGCGTCAAAAATCCAATTCCCATGTCGGTGCGCATTGTAATAATCCATATATCTTAAATCTTGAAGCCAATTACCAATATCAGAGGTTGTATCAGAAGTTAATTCTTCAAAATCTTTGATAATTGCGTCCATATTTACAATCTTACTGAAGTATTTGGCACTCATCCCAACGCTCAATTTTTTATTATAAATCAGCTCAGCATCTAATTTAATATTGTGAAGAAAGCGATACTTTAAAATTCCTTTTGAACCATCCAATGAAGTTGAAGTATAAGTAAATACTCGATTCAACGAATCTGTAGCATAAACATAATCAGGGGATAAAGTTTTTGGCACAATATAATTATAACCCGTCATGAATGTTAAATTGGTTTTTTTACTCAACTTAGCCATTCCCATAAAAGAAGCGTCAATTCCTGTTACCTTTGATTGTCCCGTATTTAGGAACATAAAACCAGCACTTGAACCCAATGTTTGAGGATCACCGGATAAGCTCTTCCATATACCGAACATGTATTCAATTGTATTTTGGTATTCTTGCCAGAAAGCAGCTACATCAATATATCCGTAAATTTTCCCAAATTTTAATCCTTGTTTGATACCAATTTCGGCATTCCAACTGCTTTCCGGTTTCAAGTTTGGATTAGGAAAAACCCCAAAATTACCAACTCCTGTTTTAATAAATCGTTCCGTTATTGTTGGAAATCGGTACCCTTGACCATAGGATCCACGCAGGTATGTTTCTTGATACAACTTAATTGTTGAGCCTGCTCTAAAAATAGGTTTGATCGCAGTAATTGTATCATTCAACTGAAAATACTCAAGACGTGCTCCGGCTGAAAGATTGAACGTTTTATTTACTTTACTTTCAACCTGAGTATATGCGCTAATATTCAAAAGTTGATTATTTGGAGTTCCAGAACCAATATAGATATTTGAAAATGAATTTGTAAAAGAGCTTGTTACGCCACCAATAAAATCAATATTCTTCAATTCTGGATAACTCTTTTGGAACATGTAATCACCATAAATAGTTGTTGCATTATTGGATTGATTTGCGCTCATGTTATTATCTGCATGCAATATTCTAGCTCGCAAAGAGTGTTTACCGTCTGTGGCTGTATTAAAATGAATGTATGGGTCTAAATTGAAAATAATTTGATCTTGCAAAAAGATCGCTCCTGGATATGCACGATACAATCCGGTTGAATCATTTAACCAAGCCAAAGGCATATTGGAATGAGCGAGCATAAAATTTCCATTCATCCCATAATTTAATCCTTTGTATTTTTTAGATCTGTATCGTAAATTGAAATTAATCCGCGCTCGCTTTGAAATAAGTTGCTTTTCGGTAAAATTGGTTATCGTATCAGGGAAAACGGATGCGACAATAGAATCAGTTTGTGGTGGACCAATGTAACCATGATCGTAGTTTAAATTACCACCAATCACGACATCCAAATTTGAAAATTTCCTAGCATACAAGAAATTCATCCCATGTATTCCTGGATAACGTTCATTCCATTTAGCATCAGGAGATGAGGAAGGAGCGGAATATGCACCTGAATAGATATTTACTTTAAATATTGGTTTTTGTTGAGGAAATGCGGTTCGAATATGAACTGAACCTGATAATGCAGAACTACCCGAGAGAACAGATGCTGCCCCTTTAATCACTTCTATTTGGCTAATGTTTTCAACGGGAATAAACCCCCATTCCGGTCTTCCAGCATCACCAGAAAGCATGGGCATATCATCCACAATTATAGCCACTTTTGAACCAACTCCAAATGTAAAACCACTTCCACCGCGAATTTGGGGCTCACCGTCTAAGATATTTAACCCAGGTGTTTGATCTAATGCTGTTTCAATACTTCTCGTATTCTTGTTTTCGATCATTTGTGGCTTTATCACCACCATTGATACAGTTTGCTCTTCAATGGATTTATCAAATTTACCCACCTTTACCTCAAACTGTTCCAATTCTTTAACTAATGATTTTAGTCGAATAGAGTGATTAACAGTAGAATTCGAAATAACGGTAATGGATGAAGTATCAGTTTTCATATCGGAAAACCGACAGACAATTCGGGCTTTTCCTGCTGGTAGTTCGAGACGATAATATCCTTTTTCATTCGTTACCGCACCGCGTGTTACATCCTTGCGATAAATCACATTAGCACCTTCGATTGGATTTCCTTTTTCGTCAGAGACAATTCCTTCTAAAGATCCATTTTGTGCCCACAAGACAGTAGTTGCAAAAAATGCAAAAACGAGTAAAAATCCCTTCATTGAAATTATGGGACTAGAATTTTAATGGAAGACTTGTCAGATTGAATAAAATAAACACCTGAATTTAATTTGGTTCCATTTACTTTATCAATCGATCCATGACTTAGAATTTTTCCTTCCATGGTTACGATGGAAACATTTGTCTCGCTGCCTATTAGTACTATGCCCGTTTCAGTTGAATAAAAGGCGGTAAATTGTTTTTGACTATCAATCGATACGATTCCAATTGTACTATTGTAAATCAACTCTATATCATCCACGAGAACCTCATCATTTGCTGAGCCTCCACCTGGAGTTTTATTAGTTGTAAACGTGAGTAATAAAAATGCTGGAGTTGGAGCCGGTGCACCTGAAACATAATTAAATGGAACAGACATTCGTATCCAAGAACCACTTGTTTTTGCATAATTTCGTTCTGCTCTTGCCACAACATGAGGCAATGAATTGGCATCAAGAGGATCACGTAAATCATAAGTATCGTGCATGATTGCATGTACTCGTGCAGAATCGGAAGCATTGGTCGCGGTGTATTTCACCCAAAAAACGAGTGAATCTGGTGCTGAAGTTAACGCTTCAGAAAAATTGGCATCCGCAGTAAGTGAAATATTATAATTGCCGGGATCATTTGCCGTTGTACTTCCCATATTAATTCGCCCCAAAGTCATATTCCCATTCGCAATGATTCCCAAGGTGCTTTTAGACCAAACACGGGCACAATACGCACCTGTTGCACCTGAACGAATGCTTGTAGAACGCTGAACTTGTTGTGACCCAAAGGAGGTAAAACTTCCCTGAGCAGATTTAAAACCATTCCAATTGGTTGGTTCTTCTGTTGATTGACCCACATTATCCCAAGACTCCAAATTGCTATTTCCAATTTGCTGTTGAGCTTGTGCAAAAGAAAAAGCAAAACTTAAGTATAAAAATGTAAATTTTTTCATGCTATTATTATTAATTACAATACAAATAAAAGGAAAAAAATAATACGAAAATTCGAAAACATGAACAGTTTACGAACGAATTATTAACGAAAGATTAAGCTAATTGGAATTCTTCTTCCCAAATTTTAAAGAAAAAAGGAACACGCACCATGTGTTCATAATCTTTGCCAACCTCTAGCATATCCTGATCAGCAACATGATAGAACCATTCTACTCGCGCGTCAAAATTACGATCTGTTAATTCGTTTAATTGATAAAGTAAATGAAGAAGATTCTTAGAGGACGAAACATTTAAGTAAGCAATATCCAACTTTACAATCGTTTGATTTGCTGGAGTATTTATGTATTCTTTAAACCAATTCAAAACAGGCATCCAAAAATCATCGCTATTTTCAGGAATAGACTTGCCGTGTATTTCCATAACTCCACAGGATTCAAATCGAATAGAAGGTGTCAACGATGTTGCCGTAATTATTAATGATTTCATTGGTGTTGTACGAATTGGTTTGTATTTTTCTTCAATAAAGAGAGCTAAATTAAGCTAAATATTTATTCCAACCAAAAAGAGTGTAAGATAAAAAGAGAGAAACATAATAGTCATGAAGATTACTTTTTTCTGAAAAATACTTTTATTGGAACTCCCTCAAAGTCAAACTCATCCCTCAACCTATTTTCAACAAAACGTTTGTAAGCATCCTGAACGTATTGAGGTAAATTACAAAAAATAGCGAACGCGGGCGAATGCGTTGGTAGTTGTTGAACGTACTTTATTTTGATATACTTCCCTTTTACGGCAGCAGGTGGTGTTGCATGAATAATTGGCAATAACACATCATTTAACACAGATGTAGCGATTTTTTTAGTTCTGTTTTGATTCACTTTAATGGCCGCTTCAATAGCCTGATAAATACGTTGCTTCGTAATAACGGAAGTAAAAATAATTGGAACATCATTGAATGGAGCCAATTGTTCGCGCAATTTTGTTTCGTATGCTTTCATTGTTGTATGGTCTTTGTCAACTAAATCCCATTTATTAACCAATACAACAATTCCTTTTGAGTTTTTTTCCGCAATGTAGTAGATACTCAAATCTTGCTTTTGAATTCCTTCAGAGGCATCAATCATGACAATACAAACATCTGCATTTTCAATAGTTCGAATAGAACGCAAAACAGAATAATATTCGATGTCTTCATGAACCTTGGCTTTCTTTCGAATTCCTGCAGTGTCAATTAATATAAAGTCAAATCCAAAGGAATTGTAACGCGTGTGAATTGCATCCCTTGTTGTTCCTGAAATATTAGTCACAATGTTTCTTTCTTCTCCTGTGAGAGCATTAATTAAAGAGGATTTACCAACATTTGGTCTACCAACTACCGCAATTCTTGGCAATGAATCTTCTTCACGAGAAATATCTTCATCAAAATTGAAAAAAGGAACAATTGCATCTAAAATTTCTCCCGTACCTGTGCCATTTGTTGCTGATAAATCAAAGACTTCACCGAGCCCAAATGCATAAAATTCAGCTGACATTCCAATTCGCTGCGTATTATCTACTTTATTGGCAACTACAGCTACGGGCTTGCCTGATTTTCTTAGTTTTTTAGCAACTAATTCATCCATCTCGGTGATACCAGACATAACATCCACCATAAAAATGATTACAGTTGCTTCTTCAATTGCTAGGTCAACTTGTCGACGAATTTCAGCTTCAAAAATATCATCTGAATTCACCGCATATCCTCCCGTATCGATCACTGAAAAAACTTTACCATTCCATTCCCCTTTCCCGTAAATTCGATCGCGTGTAACTCCACTAACCTCCTTCACGATGGCATCTCTCGATTCTGTAAGTCGATTAAAAAGAGTCGATTTACCAACATTTGGCCTACCTACTATTGCAACAATGTTAACCATTGAACTATTTTATTTTATTTTGATTAATGTCCGTATCCGTATTTCTTCAATTTACTATCGCTCGTGCGCCAGTCTTTATCGACCTTTACGTATGTTTCCAGGAACACTTTTTTATCTAAGAATTTCTCAAGGTCTTTACGCGCATTCGTACCAATTCTTTTTAGCATTTCGCCACCTTTACCGATAATAATTCCACGCTGAGAATCCCTTTCAATAATAATAATCGCTCGAATGCGTATAATATTCCCTTCATCTAAGTAAGTATCTACCTCAACTTGGCTGCTGTAGGGGATTTCTTTTTTGCATAATTCAAAAATTTTCTCCCGAATAATTTCAGATACAAAAAACCGTACGGGCCTATTGCTAATTTCTTCTTTATCGTAGTATGGCGGACTAACTGGCAATAAATCTATTATATGCGCCCAAATTTTTTCTAAATTAAATGCATGTAATGCAGATATTGGAACAATTTCAGCTGAAGGTAATTGTTCTTGCCAATAAGCCATTCGCTCTTCCACAAGTGCTTGGTCGACCAAATCTATTTTATTGACTAAACAAAACACAGGAATTTTCATTTTCTGAATTTTCATCAATGTTTCCTTGTGGTTCATTTCAGATTCATACGGATCAGTGATAAACAACAAAATATCAGCATCTTTTAATGATGAATTCACATACCCCATCATCGCTTCATGCATTTTATAAGCCGCATTCACAACACCGGGTGTATCAGAGAACACTACTTGATATTCAGGTTCATTCACAATGCCTAAAATTCTATGTCTAGTTGTTTGAGCTTTTGATGTAACGATTGATAATTTTTCACCTAACATCGCATTCATCAACGTGGATTTCCCCACATTCGGACTACCAACAATATTTACAAAACCGGATTTATGATTTTCCATTCGGGCGCAAAGTTACAAATAATCCACCAAGCAGCCTAAATCAGTAAAAAAGGGAACTCAAATAAACACAACAAATCAAAATCTTCTTGTAAAGCAATAAAAAAA
>CAMAQX010000130.1 GCA_945860455.1 Lishizhenia tianjinensis | reverse complement strand
TCTTGTAACGGCAGATATACTCCGGCTGAATCAACTAAATAAATAATCGGAAGTCTATTTTCTATAGCGATTTCTTGAGCACGCAAGTTCTTTTTTCCCGTAATTGGAGACCAAGCTCCAGCTTTAACTGTCGCATCATTGGCAACAACAATACATTGCTTACCAGAGACAAATCCAATAACGATTACCACTCCACCTGATGGACAACCTCCATGTTCTTCGTACATTCCATGACCAACTAAGGCTCCGATTTCAATGCGTTCTGTATTTGGGTCTAAGAGTAAATCAATTCTCTCACGTGCAGTTAACTTTCCTTGCTCATGTAATTTGTCAATTCGTTTTTTTCCGCCACCTAACGCAACAATTGCCAACTCTCTTTCCAATGCACTTATTTTTAAACGCATTTGATCCTCGTTGAAATTGAATTCTAATTCGTTTTTTGAAATCGCCATCCTGATTATTTTGTGGCAAATATACGAAAGGAATGTTGTTTATTTAGTGAGATTACAGTTCAAATTGTGTAAATTCTTGTTCCGAACTCAAGTGGTATGGTTGAACTAATTCAATGATATCTTGAATTAATATCATTTCTGGAAATTGCGTCGCGTGAATTTTTCGTTTGAAGGATTTTGATCCAATCAACTGTATTTCTTCAAACGAATTTTCAGACAGTATTTTATAGAATCTTTTTTCATTGGAAAGCTTTCTAAAAAGTGGAAAATTCATCACTAAATCATTCATTATATATACTAAATTATGTAATTTTACAACAAAAATACCTCATGCGCATACCAACATCATTGATTTTACTTTTTATTATCACTTGCTTTAGTTCTTTTTCTCAAAAGAAAGTAGGAGTTTTTTATACTGGATTGCTTTTGGATCCAGTAATAATGAACGATTTAATAGGAGCCAACCCATCCAACGGAGTAACAAATCGCTATTCCAAATCACCGCTTTTTCCTCAGTATATTCTTGATTCTTTGCATACGAAAGTGTTGAACTTTGCCTCGGTTATAACAAAAGGCGATGCTGAATACATTTTCAAAATTAATAAAGGAGATACTGTTTTTACTTTTACAGGAGGAGAAATCGAGGGGTTTCCGAGGAATTCTAAAAAAGCTGCATTACTGGCTAATTGTGATGAGTACTTAGATATTCGCTTTAACTTATTGAGTATGGGCGGTAGTGATATTCGACTGCCAAATGGGAAACAATCGCGATTAAAACCTTCATTGAAAGTGACTATCAAGCATTTTGATAAAATGGGAGTGCAATTGAATAAATATGCTTTTAATTTTACGGATTTTCAATGGAAACAAGGGACTAAAAAATACGTATTTGTAAAAAGTGTTGTTGAAAGACGGCAAGCAGTTATGCATCCAGAGGATATATATGTTTTGATTTTGAAAGGATTGGATATGACCGAGGAAAAGGTGGTGCCGAATGAGTAAAAAATTATTCGTACGAATTGGCAGTAATCCAACGAATGATTTGGTAATTGATGGGATAGATTCATTTCATATGGAGCTTTTTCGTGATACCGAGGGCAATGTGTTTGTTTCTGATTTGAATACTCAATCGGGTACGCGAGTGAACAGCCGAAAATTAGACGATTATATCCAATTGAACGAGAACGATAAAGTTTATTTAGCTGAAACTATTTTATTTGATTGGAAGAAGATATTGAAACAATTTGATGGAAAAGATTCTTCTACAAACCAATCAAAACAAACTCCAAAAGCTGAGCCGAAAGTGGCTCGATACAATCAAAAATCAGCTAAGCGAGATTACATGGAGATTGCATTAATTTACGGTGCAATATTGGCGATGATTTTTTTAATCAGTCTTTGGTTTTAAGGTTGATGCCTTAATTGCATATTTTCCTTCTTTGGGATTATAGAAAAATCGATATTCTTCCTCGTTCAATTTTTCCATAATAGGTTCGTCTACTTCGTAATTTTGTTTATTTGTTGATGAAATAATATTGGCTTTCATCACGCGAATATCTTTGGGCAGACTAACAGCAGTTGTTTCAAAAACTAAATGTAAAGCCTTTGCGTCTGGTGAACCAAATCCATCAAAAATTTTCCATCCAAAAACTAATTTTGGTTTTTTATTTTGTATCGTGTAAATGTGTTTGAAGCAGCTATTGCGAATACGAAAACTAACGATGACATCAGAATAGGCCTCACTCATTACTTTTTCAAATGAAATTTTAAGAGGAGAAATAGGGGTGGAGGGAATTTCCATTGGTCCAGTCATCGTTCCAGTCGCGCCATCATAATAAAAAATAGAATTGTAAGGGCCCATATAGCCTATTTCTGCAACTTTTCCTGGGTTTTTTGATTGACTTGCTTTTTCAACAGCATAATTATACCGATTAACAGTCACCACAGCATCTTCGTCATTATCGCCATCTAATTGACTTTTGTAAATGTCAAGTTTGTATTTTTCGGCAGCAGAAATCTCTAATTTTGATTCTATAAAACGTTTTGATATGGATTCAACGGGCTCCTTTTTTTCAGAAATATTTTGTGTGCTTTCCATATCTTCCGATTCCTCACAGGAGAAAAGTAAGTGTAAAGCCCCAATCAGAAAAAATAGAGTTTGCAGTTTTTGTAACATACCGCGAAGGTAATTATTTTTCATTTAAGAGATTTTACTTTATCGAAATCCTCATTTTTCCTTTTTCTTGAGTAACTTCATATTTTAATACGAAAAATTATGTTGACACGTTTATTTATTTCGCTGTGTTTTTTTTCTACAATCTATCAAGCTGTATTTTCTCAAGCAAGTATGTCAAAAAATACAGAAACAGATATTGCTGAATTAACTAAATACATTCAAAATAAATCAGTCATTCCAGAGAAATTTCCAGTAATGAAATTATACATTGAAGAAGGAAAGACTGTGAATTATATATCATTTGTCTGTCGAGGAAGCTCTACCAAGTATCACCAACTACATTCAGCCTATTTTACTTCAGGATACGTAATTAGCGGATATACCGAAAAGGGTGATTCTTATGGTGTTTTTTCGCTGAGATTATTGGAGTCTCAGATACCAGAACTTGTTAATCCTATTTTTGCTTCCGTATACGTTGAACTTTCTGGAAAAAACCAACCATTATTAGACAAAGCAGTACATGATGTACGAGCCGATAGCGTTCAGTTGGGATTAGGATTGCCTGAATGTTATACGGGTAAAGATGTATATATCGGAGTTACGGATTGGGGTTTTGATTATACCTCTCCTATGTTTTATGATACAGCATTACTTCAAACTCGAATTATTGCTGCCTGGGATCAATATAAAACGAGTGGTCCTGCTCCAGTTGGTTTTGGTTATGGAACCGAATATACTTCTTCAGCGGCGCTTTTGGCTGCTGGATCAGATACTGCAAATATTTATTCGTTTGCTACTCATGGTTCTCACGTAGCTGGAATTGCTGGAGGGGGTGGAGCCGGAACGCCTAATCGGGGTGTTGCTTTTGATTCAAAATTTCTTTTTGTTACTTTTCTGGTGGATGTTGCCGCTGTATTAGATGCGTGGGAGTGGATGTATCAAAAGGCGCAAACAGATGGAAAGCGATTGGTGGTAAATATGAGTTGGGGGTTGTATCATTTTGGGACGTTGGATGGTACCTCTTTGTTAAGTCAAGCAATCACTGCTTATACGGATTTGGGTGTTGTATTTGCAAATTCAGCAGGTAACAACGGCAATGTTAATTTTCACATTAAAAAAACATTTTCAAATAATACTCTCAAATCTAAAATCGATTTTTACTCTTATGCTTCAAATGCTAACATGTGGGGGCAAAGCGTTCATGCATGGGGTGAACCCGGAAATTCTTTTTCCAATGGAATAATTGTTACAAATGCTTCAAATGTTACTTTAGTTGAAAGTCCACTTTACTCAACAGACACAACATATTCTTATATTGATACTTTTTTAGTTGCGGGAGTTGATACGATCTGGTATAATATATCAGCGGACAGTGCACATTATTTGAATAATCGTCCACAAATGCGATTACGAGTAAAAAATACAAACACAGCGTTGAAAGTGATTTTAAAATCTACAGCTCTATCCGGAACAGTGCATTATTGGAACGTAACCGAATTATCTACGGATGTTGGAAACTGGGGAATGCCTTTTTCTGTTTCAGGCTCAGGAACGGTTGCCGGTGATAATTTGAACGGAGTGAGTGAACCTTCTTGTTCGGATGATGTGATAAGTGTTGCAGCCTATGCCTCCCAATATCAAACTTCAGGAATCTCAATGGCAGGTGGGGCAATTGCTTCGTTTTCAAGTTATGGTCCGCGTTATGACGGAGTAATGAAACCAGACATTTCTGCCCCGGGAGTTTCCGTTATTTCATCCATGTCCTCATTTACAGATGCTACATTTACTTCGAGCGGATCAGTAGATTTTAACGGGAGAACATACCATTTCGCAAAATTGTCAGGTACATCAATGGCTTCGCCGATGGTAGCAGGGGTTTCAGCGTTGATACTTGATGCAAATCCCTATTTATCTGCCAGACAAGTGAAGGAAATCATCATGCAAACTGCCCGTCAAGACAATTTTACAGGTGTTATTCCTGCTGGGGGTAGCAATCGATGGGGATCTGGTAAAATTAATGCCTATGCAGCTGTTCAATTAGCACTTGTAACAGTTGGAGTAATGGAGGTAAATGAAACGTTTACATGGAATCTATATCCGAATCCGGCAATGAACGAAATTACATTCTCAACGTTAAATGAAGCTTGTCAATCTATAGAAATAGTTGACTTATCTGGCAAGATCATTCGTAAACCAGTGAATAATAACAAGATTAGCATTTCTGACCTACAGCCAGGAACATATTGGTTAAGATTATCATTGAATGGTAAAATCGAACAGCAAAAATTCATCAAGCTCTAATATGGAAATACGTCCACTTGAAAAGGATGAACTGAATCTTGTACAAGAGTTAGCCTATCGTATTTGGCCATCAACATATTCAGAAATATTGTCTCAAGAGCAAATGTCGTACATGCTAAATTGGATGTACAGCATTGAAACACTTGAGAAAAGTTATGTAAGCAACCATTGTTTTTTCGCAATTTTCGATGAGAATCAAGCAGTGGGATTTCTCGATGTCGAATTGAATTGTCCTGAAATGAATGGAATGAAATTGCAGAAAATCTATGTGCTTCCTGAAAAACAGGGATTGGGTTTTGGGAAAACATTGTTGAATTTTGCCATAGATTTTGGAAAGAAACAGGGAATGCATCAACTAACATTACAAGTAAATCGCTACAATAAAGCCGTAGATTTCTATCAATATGCCGGACTTGAAATTATAGATGAACAAGATTTTGATATTGGAAATGGCTATTTCATGAATGATTTTGTAATGCAAAAAAGCCTTGTTTCATGAAAACCCCAAATTCTGTATTGGTAATTCAAACAGCGTTTTTAGGGGATGTAATTCTTGCTACACCGATTATTTCTGAATTGAATCGTTTGTTCCCGCAGGTTAAAATTGATTTTTTAGTTAAAAAAGGGAATGAAATCCTTTTGTCTAATAATCCTGCGATTAGAGATGTTTACGTTTTAGATAAATCAAGAAATAAACTCTCTGAAATTTGGCGACTCATCCGTAAATTCCGATTAAAACGATATGATCTTGTCATCAATGTACATCGTTTTGGTTCGTCGGGAATCATCGCTGGCCTCTCTGGAGGAAAACAAATTGTTGGCTTTGATAAAAATCCATTTGCCTTTCTTTTTTCGAAGCGCTTTAAACATGAAATAGGTAATGGAACCCATGAAGTGACAAGAAATTTAGCCTTGATACAAGATTTTGGTGCTGAATCAATTTGTCGTCCTTCTTTATATCCATCTGCTAAGGATGTTAAGAGTATTGAAGTTTACTCAGCTAAAAAGTTTGTTTGTTTAGCACCTGCTTCGGTTTGGAAAACAAAACAATTGCCGGAAGAAAAATGGGTGGAGTTGATTCAATCTTTCGCGTCTGACTTAACCATTTACTTGGTAGGTGCCAATTCAGATAATGCCTTATGTCAAGCGATTATTGATAAATCGGGCAGGGTGGAGAGGATTGTAAATTTAGCTGGAAAATTCTCACTTCTACAAACCTCAGCTTTGTTTGCTAAAAGTCAGCATGTATATGTAAATGATTCTGGCCCGCTACATATTGCTTCGGCAATGAATGCTCCTGTAACCGCTTTTTACTGTTCAACCATCCCTGAATTTGGTTTTGGACCTTTGTCTGATCTATCAGAAATTAAACAAGTAGAAAAGTTGGAATGTCGTCCATGCGGATTACACGGAAAAAATGAATGTCCGCTAGGTCATTTCAATTGTGGAAAGAATATTGTGATTAGTTAAATTTCTGAATCACCTCATTACAGGAATCGATTATAACGGTTGAGTCAATGTGGTAACCCTTAGTGGCGGATTTAATAGAGGCATTCTGAGGGTTAAAAATAATTACTCCACCGAAATAGTGTAAATAAATCCACCTCTTGTCCCTATAATTGCTGTATTATTAATGGCTATAGGTGATGACTCAATTGCCCCTTCCAGTTGAATAAAATCAATCTTTTTTCCCGTTTTGCCTTCGTAAAGAGCAATTTCTCCTGAAACATCTCCAAGAATAAAATACATGTTTCCCTGTGAATCGTACAAATCAACGGGTGATGACCAAGAATAGTTGTCTAACTCAATTGAATATATTTCGCGTCCTGTTTTCTTATCAACTGCTACAATTTCTCCCCCTAATTTTTCTCCGACTCTAGAAAAAATAGTTATCGCAATAT
>CAMAQX010000129.1 GCA_945860455.1 Lishizhenia tianjinensis | reverse complement strand
GAACCTCTATAATATCTTGTCACGAACAATAATTGACAATACGTCATACGCACTTGCTGCTTAATTAACTGAATGTTAATTGGCTTAATCCTACTGAAGCATAGTAAGTTGGACGAGTACTTTCGATAAACTGCTGCTCATTCGGTTTATCATACGAAAGTTCATCCCATTGGGCTAGTTAAAACGAGGTGACTAAGTTTTAGCGAAACAACAGTTGCTAAGTTGCAGTTTTGGGTGTTCTTGTCCGGCCTGCAATCGAAAATCAATCAAGAAATAAGCATGTAGAAAGCTTGAAAACTCGTCGTTTGGACGAGGGTTCGAACCCCTCCGACTCCACACCTGCCCTGCCGAGACTGAAAATCAAAGCAGGGCTTTTTTTTTTAATGAACTGCGAAGCTTATAAATCAAAGTATTTATATGAACGAAATCCCTTAATTTACGGTAACGGATTTAACGGAATTGGTTCCGAAGTTTTTTTATTTTTGTTAGATTTAAGAATAACTTTAAATAGGTTTACGGAAGTTTGCCTTTCTTCCAATTTTCTGAATCTGTCCAATCCCAAGCATTCCAACGATAAACATAAAAACCATCAACAAAGTAAAGTACACCATCTACGTTCACTCCATTAGTCAGAACGGGCGCATTTGAAATTTCTGATTTTTCTATATCGGAATTTGAATATGCCGGACCAATCGCATAAATCATAAATCCAAACGATGCCATCAACATAGAAGAACCAATCATTAGTTTATACCAGTTTTCTTTACAAAATTTTTCATTATTACTTATATTATCGTTAAGTTAATCAATCTTCATATAGTAAACTTAAGTAATTTCAATTTTAACATAAACAGAATACCTCAATCCAACCGAAACACCACTGGCAATATAAAATAAACAGGAACGGTTTTTCCATTTTGTACTCCTGGATTCCAACGAGGCATATTTTTCACTAATTCAATTGCGGCTGTATCTAGCACTTTATGAACGCCTCGTGCAATTTGAATGTTATCAATCTCGCCCGTTGAACGAACAACAAATTTCAAATAAACTTTACCTTCTATGTTATTTTCTTTGGCTAAATCTGGGTAATTAAGATTATTCTTAATAAACTCCTGCATGGATTGTGAGCCACCCGGAAATTCAGGCATTATTTCAGCAAATTGAAGAACAAAATCTGAGGTAGTTTTAACAGTATCATACGTGGGACAATCCGGTGGATAATAAACGCAGCCTACTATTGGATAAAACGGTTCAGGATCAGATATAATTGATACTACAGGAATTACAGGAGGGATAAAAGGATCCTTTATGATAGAATCAATCTTCTTTTCTTCCTTCAAAGAATCCTGTTTTCTGACAACTTTATTCGGTTTTCTGGACGGATCAGAATATGGTTCAGACTTACCGCCACAAGAACACGAAATCAACAGAACAAGAGTGCTAATAAAAATAAGTAACTTCATATAATTTGGGAATGAGGTAAATTTTAATGAATACAACAAAACTATTCTAAAGCTCAATTTCCAAAGATTAAGCCAAAAAATTTTTACCTAATCACAATTCAATCCAAAAAATTATCAAAGCGTCAAAGAAAAACAGTAAATAAATTCGATTTTTTTTCAATCTGGTATTGTAAATAAAATAAGAAACAGTATCTTTGCACTCCGATTTTGGGAATAGTGTTCGTTAAAACTAGAAAATTGTGGAAACGTTAAGTTACAAAACAGTCTCTGTAAATAAGGAAAGAGCTGATAAAAAATGGTTCATTGTTGATGCAACTGATAAGCATGTTGGAAGACTTGCAAGTACCGTTGCTAAAGTAATTAGAGGAAAATACAAAACTTCTTACACACCTCATGCAGATTGTGGAGATAACATTATTATTATAAACTCAGAGAAAATTTCTTTATCAGGTAATAAAGTGAAAGATAAGACATATACTCGTTACACAGGATATCCAGGTGGGCAACGTTTTACGACAGTTGAAGAATTGTTGAAAAAACATCCAGAACGTATTTTAGAAAAAGCGATTCGTGGAATGCTTCCTAAAAATGCATTGGGAAGAGCTCTGTTCAGAAATCTACGCGTTTGTGTAGGTACTGAACACAATTTACAAGCTCAAAACCCAGAAGTTTTAAATATAGACTCACTTAAATAATTCATTATTAGTATGGACGTTATCAATACATTAGGAAGAAGAAAAACGGCTGTTGCTCGTGTATACCTTTCTAAGGGAACTGGAAATATTACTGTAAATAGAAAAGACTACAAAGTTGCTTTTCCTATTGACATTTTACAAGCTAAAATCAACCAACCATTTGCTGCAACAGACACTTTAGGTCAATATGACGTTAAAATAAATGTTTCCGGTGGAGGAATTAACGGTCAAGCAGAAGCTATCCGTTTAGGCATATCTAGAGCACTGGTTGAAATAGCAATAGACAACAAACCAACTTTACGTTCAGAGGGATTACTTACACGTGATCCAAGAATGGTTGAACGTAAAAAACCAGGTCAACCGAAAGCAAGAAAAAAATTCCAATTCTCGAAACGTTAATATTTATTGGAGGTTTAGTATCCAAACAAACGAGTACTTTCTGTTACAGACCCTCGTATTGTTGACTAAATATAGGAAAGTAAACAATTTAAAAGAAAATTATGTCTAAAGTTAATTTTGATTTATTATTAGATGCAGGTGTTCATTTTGGACACATGAAAAGAAAATGGAACCCTGCAATGGCTCCATACATTTTTGCTGAGAAAAAAGGAATTCATATAATCGATTTGAACAAAACGATCGTACACCTTGAGCAAGCTTGTGCAGCAATGAAACAAATTGCTAAATCAGGTAAAAAGGTATTATTTGTTGCTACTAAAAAGCAAGCGAAAGAAATCATTTCTCAAAAAGTTATTGAAATCAATATGCCTTATGTTACAGAAAGATGGACTGGTGGAATGTTAACAAACTTTCAAACTACGAGAAAATCTATCCGTAAAATGGCGGCTATCGACAAAATGAAAATTGACGGTACGTGGGATACATTAAATAAAAGAGAAAAACTTTTTAAAACACGTCAGCGTGAGAAATTAGAAAAAACTTTTGGTTCAATTGCAGACATGACTCGTCAACCAGCAGCGATTTTCATTATTGATATTTTGAAAGAGCATATTGCATTGGCAGAGGCTAAAAAATTAAACATTCCTACTTTTGCAATGGTTGATACCAACTCTAATCCAAAATTTGTTGATTTTCCAATTCCCGCGAATGATGATGCGACCAAATCAATCACCATTATTTTAGACCAAATTTGTGGAGCGATTAAAGAGGGTCTTGAAGAAAGAAAAAATGCAAAAAGCTCTGATAAAGAAGGTGCTGAAGTAACGAATGACACTGCTGAAGCGAAAAACGAAATTACTGAAGTAATAAATGAAACTACTGAAGCGACAAATGAAACTGCTGAAGTGGCAAATGAAACTAATGAAGTGACAACTACTGAATCTTCGGCAGCTACAGAAACAACAACTGAGAACTAAGAAAAATACATAAAAATGGCAATTACAGCATCTGACGTAAACAAACTTCGCCAACAAACTGGCGCTGGAATGATGGACTGCAAAAACGCATTAGTTGAAGCTAATGGTGATTTTGAAGCAGCAATTGATATTCTTCGTAAAAAAGGACAAAAAATCGCTGCAAAACGCGGAGACAATGAAGCCAAAGAAGGAATCATCCTAGCACAAGCTTCTGCAGACGGTCAAAGTGGTATTATACTAGGATTAAACTGTGAGACTGATTTCGTTGCAAAAAATGAAGGATATATTGCTTTAGTTCAATCTTTGGTTGATATTGCCTTAGCTCACAAGCCAGATACAGCTACTGCATTAAAAGCATTGCGATATGACGACCGATTAACAGTAGATGAAAAAATTACTGAACAAATAGGTCTTATTGGAGAAAAATTAGATTTATCCAACTATGCTGTGGTTGACGCATCAAAAGTGGTTGCATACAATCACCCGGGAAATCAATTAGCAACCTTAGTAGGTTTTTCAGCTGATGGTTCTGATATGGACGAAGTTGGCCGTCAAGTAGCTATGCAAGTAGCGGCTATGAACCCAATTGCAATTGATAAATCAGGAGTTGATGAACGAACCATTGAACGAGAATTAGAAATTGGAAAAGAATTAGCTATACAAGAAGGAAAACCAGCTGAAATGGCGGAAAAGATTTCTCAAGGTAGATTAAATAAATTCTTTAAAGAAAATACGTTATTAAGTCAACAATTCATTCGCGATGATAAATTGACTGTTGAACAATTCCTTGAAAATACAGCTTCAGGATTAACTGTTACTGAGTTTAAACGTTTTTCATTGAGCTAAACTTAAGGTTATATAAAAGATTAAAGCTGTCATTTTTGACGGCTTTTTTTATGCCCACATTTCTGCAAGCTTTTTTCCTACCAAGCTTCCAATTGCTATACCCATTCCTCCCATACGGACACCAAAAGCAACATTTTCACTATCCTTTCGAATAATTGGCGACTTAGTATCCCCTACTCCCATTATTCCAGACCATTGATAATCAATTCTAAATTCTTTTCCTGGAATAATTACATCTTTCAACAACTTCATCAAGGCATTCTGAATGAGCGGTGTTATCTGTAATTCTGTTGTGGTTTCTCCTTGAAAATCCAAATTTCTCCCCCCCCCTAGCAAAATTCGATTTCCAATATTTCGAAAGTAATAATATCCACGATCTAAATGAAAGGTTCCATGAAAGGGTAAATCATCTATTTCGTTCGTCACTAATACCTGCGCACGAGCAGGCATGACCTCATATTTCAAGAACTGATGAGCGAAGCCATTTGTACAAACAATTAATTTCGCTGTTTGAAATTCACCCACGTTTAACGCTAATCGAACACTTTTTGACTCGTCTGTAAAATTAAATAGTTCAATTCCAAAAAGAGAAATCACTCCTTTAGATATTGCCAATTCATGAAGCGTTCTAATTAATTTACCTGTATCTATTTGACCTTCCTCGGCATTAAAATAACTCGTTTTAACACCTTTAAACTGGAATTTAGATAGCGATAAAACGTCCTCTTGATATATGTTTTTTAATCCGAATTCACAAAAACATTTTTCATTCAGGTATTCGATAAATCGGGAATCAATGTTAGAATTTATATCATTTTGAAGAATTAAATCCCAGGAACCATTTTTCTCGTAACCAATGTCTTTGCCGCTCAACAATCGAAATAATTCTTGTAACCCTTCGTAACGCATTTTAACCGTTTGCCAAACAAGCTCTTCGGGATTATTTTGTAAATCATCAAATAGTTCAGTTGGACTGCCAAAACAGGCAAACCCTGCATTCTTTGAACTTGCTCCTGATGGCAGATATCCTTTTTCAAGAATTAACACCCGTGCATTAGGATATTTTTCCTTAATGTGAATAGCCGTTGAATAACCTACAATTCCAGCTCCAATGATTGTAAAATCAATTGAATCAAAAAAGGTCTTTCTTTCCCAAAAACTTAATTGATTTAGTTGCAGCATTTTTTGTTTAAGTTAACTTTTTTAAGGAAATTTGTTATTAATTGTTTCAAAGATAATTTGATTCACCAAAACAATCAACCATGACACGATTAATCGTCTTTTTTTCGCTTTTTATTATTGGAATTAGTCCTTTTCGCGCCCAAGGCAATTCCAATGAAGCATTTAATGATCAACTTGCTAAAGCTGAAAAAGCTTTGTTGAATAAGGATTTAAGTAAAGTAAAAACCATTTTATCTAGCCAACCATTAAAAAGCAAGCAAAATAATCCCAAAATAAAACAGCTCACAACAAAAGTTACTGTTTTGGAAACAATAATTAATGGCAACAATAACCTTACAACTGAGAAATGGGATGATGCAATTATTGAGGCAGACAAGGGATTGTTTTTTATTCAATCCAATTCTAGTTTGTTTGTTGGAACAGAGAAACAGGAATTAGATAAAATCAAGTTGGACGCTGAAAATGGAAAAAAAGGTATTAAATCCTCGTCATCTACTGTTACAAACGGAGCACAATTAGATGATTTAGGAGATCCAATCGATTATAAAGTAGGAAGAGACCAAATGATGAAAACCTATTCAGATGATAAGAATGCTCCCTTTTTAGCATTCGAAAAAAATAAAGACACTATGAATCAAGAAAACATCCGACGTGAAAAATTGGTTTTAAAAGGTGTTAACGATAGTCAAAAATCTCTTGATAGCGCTCAAGTAAAAATGGGAAATGAAAAGGAAAAATCAATTCAATCGATTGACAAAAATCGAAAAGAATACCAAGTTCAACGCGATGAGGTGATGAAATCGAATGACAAGAAAAAAAACTCGATTGCAGAAGAAGTTATAACCTCGAATAAGAAAATTGAAAAAGATCTAACAACTATCAATAAAACAAACAAAGAACGTATCGAAATAATCAATGACAACATTGACTCATCCTCCAGTAAGCGCCTCAAATTTCGGGAAGAAAATTACAAGCAAAATGAAAAACGAATAGTTTCCATAAGTGAAAACCAGAAAGACTTCGACAGTTTGTCACAAATCGCAAAAGCAAGTAGAACTGAAGCTTCCAATAACAACGCTCAACTCGTGGCAGACAATTTAAAGTCATTGGATAAATACAGGCAATCAGAACCCACAAAAACAAAAGGGAGTGGTTTGATAAATAGTAAAGGAGTTCCCTATGAAAAAGGAATAACTCAGGGGGTTTTTAGCAAGGGAGAAAAAGGGAAAACGCAAGTTTTAATTACAAGACGAGTTAGAATTGATGAAAATAACAATGCAGATATTTATTTAAGACATGAAACA
>CAMAQX010000128.1 GCA_945860455.1 Lishizhenia tianjinensis | reverse complement strand
AACTGATAAATTCTTGAGTTTGCGTTCTAGTAATTTTGCTTCAGATTTTGTAGCTTTCTCGCCTTTCCATAAAAGTATCCAAGGGACACCAAATTGAGTTTCTTTTTCATACCCACGATTGTAGCGATCTAATCGATCTAAAATATTGTCGGTTTCTCCTTTGTAAAAGGAACCAAGTTTGGGAGAATATAAAATATAGGTACAAAACATCTCTAAAAAACAAAAACCTCAACAAAATCGTCGAGGTTTCTTCGTAGCGAGACCGAGAGTTGAACTCGGGACCTTTGGGTTATGAATCCAATGCTCTAACCAACTGAGCTATCTCGCCAAATAAATGCCATTTAAAAAATCCAAATTGGGAGTGCAAAGATATTAATTTTCTATTCAAAAAAAAGCGTTCAAACTGATTTTCTATAGACTCAAGCAAAATTGTTGATAGGATTCAGGAAAATCGATTGGAGTTGGAAGGGTTTCATAAATACCAAACAAGGTTGATCCGCTACCTGACATGGCCGCAAATACAGCTCCTTCTTGTATCAATAAATCTTTGATTTCTCTCATTACTCCATGTTTCTTGAAAATGGAATTTTCAAAACTATTGACCAAGGCCCCCTGCCAGTCTTCTATGGGAAGAGCTAAAATTTTTGATAAATTTTCTTTTCCAGCATAAAATTCAACTCCAGCATATGCCTCAGCGGTACCCACATGAATGGCAGGATAGATGAGCTTGATGTGATACCCACTTAAATCTATTGAAATATCGTGCAAAATCTCCCCGCGTCCAGTTGCGATTTTTGGAGTCCCCTCAATAAAAAACGGACAATCACTACCAAGTTGAGCAGCTAAGTATTCCCTTTCCTGAATCGGAATGTTTAGTTCAAAAAGCTCATTTAATCCATTGATAACATGCGCCGCATCCGAAGAGCCTCCACCTAGTCCCGCTCCCATGGGGATTTGCTTTCTCAAATGCATGTAAACAGGCGGGCAATTATAGGTTTGTTTGACCAAGATGTATGCCTTCACACACAAATTAGAGCTTGGTTCACTATCCACATGCAATCCACTTTGCATGAACGAAAATTCTTCTGCCGGTAGGATTTCCAAAATATCAAACAAGGGAACCGAAAGCATGCAAGTTTCCACTTCGTGATAACCATCTGGGCGTTTATTTAACACGTGTAGACCGATATTGATTTTCGCTTGTGGAAAGATTATCATAAAACAAAAGTACAATAACCAAGCATTATTACTAATTTTGTCGTGATAAATTCATTGTTATGAAGACCTATTTAGATTTCGAAGAACCGATAAAAGCACTTGAAGATCAAATTCAACAGACCAAAGAACTGGGGGAAACTACAGGTGTTGATATGACAGATAAAATCAACGAATTAGCGCGGAAATTAGATAAGACCACCAAAGAAACGTTTGGAAATCTTACTCCATGGCAACGCGTTCAATTGTCTCGTCATCCAGACAGACCCTATACTTTGGCGTATATTCAAGCGTTAACCAAAGGTCATTTTCAGGAACTGCATGGTGACAGAGGAGTAAAAGACGATAAAGCCATGATTGGCGGTTTTGGATTGTTAGACGGACGTTCCGTTATGTTTATCGGTCAGCAAAAAGGAATAAATACCAAAATGCGACAATACCGAAATTTTGGTATGCCCAATCCCGAAGGGTATAGAAAAGCATTGCGATTGATGAAATTGGCAGAAAAATTCAATAAGCCAATTGTAACATTTATTGATACACCGGGAGCTTTTCCGGGATTGGAAGCAGAGGAAAGAGGACAAGGAGAGGCTATTGCTCGCAATATTTATGAAATGATGCGCATGAAAGTTCCTGTAATCTGTATCATTATTGGTGAGGGAGCATCAGGCGGAGCACTTGGAATTGGCGTGGGTGATAAAGTGGTAATGCTTGAAAATACGTGGTACTCCGTAATTTCTCCGGAATCGTGTTCATCTATCTTATGGCGTTCATGGGATTTCAAAGAAAGAGCAGCCGATGCTTTGAAATTGACTTCCACAGACATGAAACGGTTGAAGTTGGTTGATGATGTTATCAAAGAACCGGCAAGTGGTGCGCATCGAGAACAAGAAGAAATGTTTGAAATAGTACGTAAGTCCATCAAAAAATACTTGAAAGAACTAGATGAGGTTGCGCCAGATCAGCGCGTCACTAATCGCATTGATAAGTTTTGTGCTATGGGTGTTTGGAAGTAATTGACTGATAGTCATTTGTTTTACCGATTAATTTGCTGTTTATTTTGTCCTAAAATAGATCAATGAATCTTTGAAAATTACAACTTTTGATTGTCGTTTTGTAAATTTTTGTTAATATTGAGTTGTTAAAAATAACTCATGTTAAAAAAATTACTTGCATTTTCTATATTTATTATCGCCTATCAATCCCAGTCACAAGTTAGCGGAAAGGTCATTGACGGTAAATCCAAAGAGCCTATTTCAGGGGTTAAAGTCGTTTCCTCCGATGGGACAAAATTGTTTTCCGGGGCGGAGGGGCAATTTGTAATTTCTCCAAAAGCCTATCCAATTACTCTGGTGATATCCATGATTCAATTTGTGACTGATACCCTAATTATTTCTGGCCCAGGCGAAGTGAAAATTGTAATGAAAGAGCCAGTCAAAGATTTCCAAACGGTTGTAATATCAGCTGGAAAGCGCAAACAAACGGTGGAAGAAGTTCCGGTTTCAATGGAAATCATTAAGCCTCAATTAATTGATAATAAAGGAATTACGGACCTTGAACAAGCGGTTGATCAAACGCCAGGTGTTTTCACTATGGATGGTCAGGTTAGTATCCGAGGTGGTTCTGGGTTTGCTTATGGAACAGGAAGTCGAGTTTTGTTACTTTGGAATGGAATGCCTTTATTATCGGGCTATGCCGGAGATACTCAGTGGAATGCGATACCGATGGAGCAAGCTAGTCAAATTGAGGTAATGAAAGGAGCTTCCTCTGTACTTTATGGTAGTGGGGCGTTAAATGGGGTAATTGCCCTGTCAGAAAAAACACCAGAACCAGAGCGCGAAACAAAAATAAAAGTACAATTTGGATTTTATGATAATCCACGCCGCCAATCATTGAAATGGTGGAGCAGAAATCCAATGAATCAGCAGGTTGAAGCATACACCTCGAAAATGAATCAAAAATATGGATATACAATTTCCTCAACACTATTTCGAAACGATGGGTATCGACAAGGTGAAAGTGAATATCGAGGTCGCGTTAGTGGATCATTGTATTTTCGGGTAAAGAATAATGATCGAATTAAATATGGTGTTGGATATAATTATCAAATTCAGAAAACAGGGAATTTTTTAATCTGGCAAAGTGATTCGTTAGGTTATACTCCGAGTGGTGGAGCAGATACCAGTAATGCGGAATCGACGTTAACATATAGTTTAGGCCAACGATTATTCATAGATCCTTATTTTAAGTTTACGGATAAAAATAACAACAAGCATAATCTGAAGGCTAGAATGTATTATGCTGAAAATAAAAATCTAAATAACTTAAGTCAGAGCAATGGTGCTGTAATTTATTTTACAGATTATCAGTTCCAAAAACAGTTCAACAACGGAGTGATATTAAGTTCAGGCGTTTCAAATATTACTAATTTGGTGTTTTCAAACCTATTCGGAAATCATACCTCATGGAATCCAGCTGTTTACACACAGTACGAGCACAAAATAGGTGATAAATTAGATATTAGTGCCGGAGTACGTGTAGAGTATTTTGAAATGGATGGAAAAAGAGGTGACTCTGAATTTATGATCAATAAAAAAGATTCAGTTTCAATACCAGTTTATCCAATCCTAAGAACCGGTGTTCATTATGAACTAGCAAAATACACGCATTTAAGGGCGTCCATCGGGCAAGGAATTCGCTATCCATCTGTTGCCGAACGCTTTACGCAAACAGCTGTAGGGGCATTGAATATCTTTCCTAATCCAGGTTTGACCCCGGAAAAAGGTTGGGCTGGTGAAATTGGTATCAAACAAGGTGTAAAAATTGGAGACTGGAAGGGAATGTTGGATGTCGCTGCCTTCGTCAATCAATACAGCAATATGATGGAGTTTACTTTTATTTATTTCAATCCAATATCACAAAAACCAGTTGATTTTATAACTCCTACACAAGAGGATACTCAGTTTCTTACAGGTGGTCAATACACACTAAATGACTGGGTAGGTTTCCAAGCGCAAAATGCTGAGCGAGCGCGAATTACTGGGGTTGACTTTTCGTTCAATAGTATGGGTAAAATTGGCAATGTTGAAATTATTTCCTTGTTAGGATATACTTACATGAATCCAATTAGTTTGAGTGAAAATTCATCGTATCAAAACAGTTTTTCCGATACCAATTCAAATATGTTAAAATACCGTTTCAAACATTTAGCGAAAGCGGATATTGAGGTGAATTACAAAAAAATGAGCTTTGGAGTATCTTGTCGCTACAATAGTTTTATGAAAAACATTGATCTTGTTTTTGAAGAAGATTTGGATCCAGCAATAAATTCTGAAGTGTTTATTTTACCAGGATTAAAAGAGTACCGAGAAAAATACAACAAAGGGAGCCTAGTGATTGATTTTCGTTTGGGGTATAAATTCAATGAGAAAATTCGCTTGGGATTGATTGCTAATAATTTGTTCAATGCCGAGTATTCAAGTCGTCCGGGTGATATTCAACCTCCACGAAATTTCTTGGTGCAATTACAAATGAAACTCTAGTGAAAGTACTTGGAATCATTCCTTGTCGATACGGTTCAACGCGTTTTCCTGGAAAACCATTAATTGACCTGAAAGGGAAATCAATGATTCAGCGCGTATATGAAGGTGCATTAAAATCTGATCGGATAGATAAATTAATCGTTGCAACCGATGACGAACGGATATTTTCAGAAGTAAAACGATTTGGGGGAGAGGTAATGATGACCTCCGTTGATCATGAAAACGGTACACAAAGATGTGCTGAAGTTTCCCGTGCTTTCTCAGGTTTTGATATTGTCCTTAACATTCAAGGAGATGAACCATTGGTGAATTTTGAACAACTCAATCAGCTAATTCATGCGTTTTCTGATGCTACCGTTGAAATTGCTACGCTTGCTATAAACACAATAGATCATCAAGAAATAAAAAATTCAAATCGCATAAAAGTAGTTACAGATTTCAGACAAGACGCACTCTATTTCAGTCGAAGTTCAATTCCCTTTGAACGAAATTCAGATGCAAGTTTTGTTTTTCAGCGCCACATAGGGTTGTATTCATTTCGCTCTTCCGTGTTGGATGAAGTTGTATCCTTTTCTCCTTGTTCCATTGAAAATATGGAATCTCTCGAGCAATTGCGTTGGATGTATTATGGGAAGAAAATCAGAGTAGTTGAAACTACCATCGAAACACCCAATATTGATACACCTGATGACCTTGCCAAAGTGCTTGCTCTTCTGTAAGATGTTTTGTAAGACCAATTCAATTTCATACCTTTGATAGATGAGATCTTTTGCAGAAATTATTTCGACCTTATTAGTACGTCACAATTGTGTGGTACTTCCTGATTTCGGTGGGTTTGTTGCTCGAGTAAATCCGGCTCAAATCGACCATGAAAAAGGAATAATTAATCCACCGCGCAAAGCGATTTTATTCAATCAGCAACTTACAAATAGTGATGGTTTGCTAATTAGTGAATATGCATTGGCGAATGAAATTAATTATACAGAAGCACAATCGACTATTTTAGGAATTATTGAATTGTGGAACGAAGAGTTAAAATCGGGTAAAAGGATTGAAATTGATCGGGTAGGTGAGTTATTCATCGATATTAATGGCAAGCTATCCTTTGTTCAAGACCGTTTTTTCAATTTACTGTTATCTTCTTACGGATTAGGAACCGTGAAATTCATTCCATCACATGCTAGCGTTGAAGAGATTGAGCCGGTTAAGGAGGGGAAAACGTTGATAGAACGTGTGGAAGAGCAAGTAGATATAACCATTATTGAACATCCTGCGAAAGGGAATTCGATCAAAACCTGGAAATACATTGCTGCTGCTGCTTGTTTTATACCGATTGCATTTTATTCCTTTTGGATTCCAACCAACACAAATGTCCTTGAATCCGGGATGATATCCATTCAAGATTTTAATCCATTCACAAAAACATCCCCTGCTGTTTATAAACCACTAGATCAAAATCTAAAAGCGGAGAAAATTGAGGGTGAAAAAACGTTGGAGGACCAGATTAATGAATTACCTAGCGATACATATTCATATTCCTTTGAGTTTGATGAAACCTTATTTATCCCGATAAAACTGAATCCTAAACCGAGTACAAACGTTCCTGTGGTTTCGACTGTTGTTTCATCCGTTGAACCCATTATAACACCTGAAATAAAGGTAAACAATGGAACTTCTAATACGATCGAATTTGCGGGAGTGAAGTCTGGCTTGAAATATGCTATTGTCGGATGTTTTTCTGAAATTAGTAACGCAAAGAACTATGTGGAAACGCTCAAGAATGAAGGGTTCAATGCTCAGTTTTTGGACGTAAATAATGGGTTGTACCGAATTAGTATTGAAAGTTCAACAACGGCAGATTCGTTGCAGTCAACTATTCAGAGAGCCAAAGATAAAGGCTACAATACTTGGATCTTAAAATAAAAATATATGTATAAAAAGTACTATTTTGCTGGAGTCTTTATGGTAGCCAGCCTTGTTTCTATTGCACAAGAATTCAAAAATACGGAGAATAGCAATTATTCTTTTAAGAAAGTTTACCATTACGAGGCAACACCCGTTCAAAGTCAAGGGAATACTGGAACTTGTTGGAGCTTTTCCGCTTTATCTTTTTTTGAATCTGAAATGATTCGAATGGGTGTAA
>CAMAQX010000127.1 GCA_945860455.1 Lishizhenia tianjinensis | reverse complement strand
GCCATTCGACTAAATAAATACCTATCCAATGCTGGAGTATGTTCTCGTAGAGAGGCAGATGTACTAATCCAAACAGGAGTTGTTACCGTAAATGGAGAAATCATCACTGAATTAGGTTATAAAATCAAACCTGATGATGCAGTTCAATATGACGGAGAGACAATCAATGCCGAAAAAAAACGATACGTTTTATTGAATAAACCTAAAGGATTCATCACCACAATGGACGATCCAAGAGGAAGAAAAACGGTAATGTCTTTAGTTAAAAAAGCATGTAGGGAACGTGTCTACCCGGTAGGTAGATTGGATAGAGAAACAACGGGTTTACTTTTGTTTACCAATGATGGTGACATGGCCAAAAAACTTACCCATCCGCGCTACAATGCTTCCAAGATTTATCACGTAGAAACAGACAAACCAATTAAAAGAGAAGATTTGGAGAAACTTGTTTCGGGAGTGGTTTTGGAAGATGGAAAAACAAATTGTGATAAAGCTAGCTTTATTGAAGGGGCAACTGAATACGAGGCTGGAGTTGAATTACACTCAGGAAAGAACCGCGTTGTTCGTCGTTTATTTGAGGCAATTGGATATAAAGTGATAAAACTAGATCGTGTTCAGTTTTCGAGCTTAACCAAAAAAGACTTGCCTCGTGGGATGTATAGACACCTAACAGAACAAGAAGTTGCATTTTTGAAAATGTCATCATGAAAATCTTTAGCATTTACCTCATACTACTATTCGTTGCATCTTGTGGGTTAAATTCCAAAAAGGATAGCGCATTAAAGTCTGCACATCCAAACATTAATTATTTTTACCCGTACGATAGCGTCCCTCGAATTTACTGTTACCGCAATATCGCCAGCGGACTGGATGAAGAATTCCATCGTATTTATGGCATAAAGGATTCAAAAGGAAATCACATTGTCGTTGAAAAATATGCCTCTACCGGTAGAATAATTGAGGCATTTAATTATAATTACGATTCTCTTAATGTAATTGATCACATGGTCGTTAATAGAAACAACCTAAAAACACAAGCTATCTTAGTGAAAACTAAACTTTTTCCATTTACGGATACTGAACAAACTTGGTTCGCTTCAAAATATGCTGGTCACATAGATTCTACGCTCATTTTAGATGAATTAAAGCGAAAGGTTCAAAAGAAAAATGTGGACTATCTCGTTATGGATGAGGAAAAAAGAAAAGCAATTTTCTACTCCGATTTTAGGCGTTTAACCATGATAAACATCTTCACCAAAAAAGAAACGGGTATTAGTACGGAAGGAGTATCTATTTTCGCTGAAGGGTTTGGATTAGTTGAGTTTTATTCTAAAAATAAAATAGCTCATTACAAACTTGAAAAGGTCTTAACTCAAAAAGAATGGAAAGAATTTTTACATCGTTAATTAAATCATTGCCCATTGCAATGTTATTGATTTTCTTGTCCAATTATGGGATTTCTCAAAAACTGTACAATAAAAGATACGTGAATAAACCTTCGGGAAACTACAAAAAAAAGGCTAAAAACTCAATGGCTGAAGGTGCCGCATTTGTATCTTGGGGGTATAACCGAACTGCCTATACTAAAAGCAATATAAATTTTGTAGGAACCGGATATAATTTCACTTTACGGGGAGTAAAAGCGGTCGATCGACCAAGCACAAAACTCAGTGAGTACATTAGCCCGGATAAAATTACGGTGCCGCAGTTTAATTTTAGAATTGGATATAATTTCGCAAATTATTGGAACCTTTCCATTGGATTTGATCATTTGAAATATGTGATGGTGCATGGTCAAGAGTATTTACTGGACGGCAAAATAAATTCAGGGGTGGATGCGAATTGGTCGGGAAGTTACGCGGATGAAATTGTGAAAACGGAAGAGACTAAATTTCATTACGAAAATACCAACGGACAAAATTACATTCGTGCGGAAATAACTCGTGTTCGAAACCTGGTAAGAAATAATCGCGATAATTTTACCTTATCTGGATTAATGGGTGCATCAACAGGTGTTATTTTATCCTTCAATGACTTTACTTTTGGTGGTAAAAAAGACGTTCAAACCGTTTCGCTTTCTGGACTTGGTTTATCTGCACATGGTGGACTACGATTAGAGTTTTTTAAACATTTCTTTTTACAAACCAATGTTTCATTAGGAGTACTAGCTCAAAACCACGTAAAAACAAGACCTGCTGATTACAGTGCCTACGCTAGACAAACTTTTGGTTATGTTGAAGGAAACGTGGTAATGGGCGCATTGTTTTATATACGCCCTACTAACAGTTGCGGCAGTTGCCCTTCTTGGGATTAATTACTCCTTGCTTTTCAACTTGAAATCAATTTTGTAGTAGAATAATGGTAAAAACCCTAATTGATTGGTTTGAACATAAGGCTTATAGCCTGGAGAAGTAACATCAACATTTGGATCTAAGGACGGGGAATAGGCTAAATTTAAAAGATTTTTTGTACTTAGAATGTTCACCAAATCTAACCCGATTTCATGAGTCACTTTATTGGTATTCATTCGCCAGCTTATTTTAAAATCAATTCGGAAATAATCTTTAAACTTTTGGTCATTAAAAGCTGAATCTTTGAAAATAATCTCTTTCTGTGCATCTGAAGTAGCAATATCAACTAATCCATATCGTTTACCTCCTGCACGAGTTATTTTAGTTCCAAATCCAAGAACGTGTTTAGCCCCTAATTTAAACTCTTTACCAACCAATAAATTAACAACATAATTGCCATTGTAAGAAGTGTTTCGCAATTTACCATCGCTACCCTTGTATTTTGAATCGTATAGTGTTCCAGAAAACAAAAAGAAAAACGATTTATCGAAGTACTTTTGAACGGTAAGCTCAAGTCCATAATTGTAGCCTGTCCCCGTATTTTTAAGTGAATCAGGAAAAACACGTGAAAACCCACTTCCGACATTTATCATGGAAAAAGAAGAGGGTGCAACTGTTACAGGAATATTGTAAAGACTTTGATAATAAGCCTCTGTTTTTATGCTAAACCCTTTATTAAAGTATTTTTCATAGCCTAATCCTGTGTGTAAACTCCGGCTAAAATCCATGTTTTTATTATTGAAAATTTTATTGCCCGCAGCGTCAAACTTGTGATACGTGTAGGTGTAATAGGGTTGAATTTGGCTATGCATTCCACCTCCACCAAAAATGGCTTGACCACCACCTAACTTATATTTAAAGCCAACACGAGGTTCAATAGGGCTTATGCTGTTGCTTAACGAGAAATATTGGGCATGGATACCGGCTGTTAAATCAAAATTATCGTTCGCTCTCAATTTCCATTGAGCAAAAGGTTGAACTAAAAGTGCTTTTCCTTGATAATCCCAACGAACAACAAAATTGTCGGGTGTATTTAAATCAACTAAAACAGAGTCAATTTGATTCATTGACATAAGGTCAAAGTTTACTCCCGCCTTCATTAAAAGTCTTTTATTAAATTTATGATTTATAGCGGTGTATCCTGAAATTTTAATGTTCCTAAATTGATAGGCCATCATGGGATAAACAGAGTCAAAAGTTATTGTTGTATCTGTTCCATTAACCTCAAATCGGCGATTGGATAAATAATCATGATTCGCATTTTGCTGCTCCAATGAAGCGGCTAATGTAGCTGAAATAAATGTTTTTTCATTGATTGATTTTTTGTAGTTGAACCCCGAAACATACATGCCAGTTCCAAAAAGCTGGTCTCGATCTCCTTCACCATACAAATCAGTTGAATATTCTTTCTTTTCTGAAATCAAGATGGAGATATTACTTTTCCCACCCATTCCAAAGAATGATAAATTTCCTCCTTTTTTCAATTGCCAATTGAATTTAAAGGCCCCATCTCCATATACGGGTATAGCATCTGTACCAATCGGAATACGAAGTTTTTCAAACAAGGATAGGGTTGAGTATCTTCCCATTACTAAGAAACTCGATTTTTTGTTCTTGCTCATTGGCCCCTCTGCTAAAAATTCAGTACCTAAAAAACCAAATTGGCCCGTAAATTCAAGCTGATTTTTATTTCCATTTCGCAATTTCAAATCAAAAATCCCTGAAGTACTATTACCGTACTCAGCAGGGAAAGCACTCATGAAAAAATCTGAATTCCCCAAAATCTTATTGTTCAAAATCGAAACAGGTCCACCTGAACTACCGGATATAGAAAAATGCGATGGGTTTGGAATATCAATACCCTCCACTCGGTAAACGATTCCCAATGGAGAATTCCCTCTAACAACTATATCATTTCGAGAGTCATCTGCCCCTTGAACTCCGGCAAAATTCGATGCCATACGAGCCGGATCCATTCTAGAACCTGGATACCGATTCGTTTCTTCTACGCTAAATTGCTGGGCGGACATCACTGCCATTTCATTTAATACTTCTCCTTTTTTGCGAGCAGTTACCACAATTTCTTGCTTTGTAATTATTGCTTCCATCAAGGGGATATTCAGAATTAATTCCTTACCGGAGTTTACCTCAATAGTAACTGTTTTAGCCTCATACGAATTGAGTTTGGCAACCAATTTATGTTTCCCGATTGGAATTTGTTTGAGCGTAAATTCACCCATTGCATCCGTCCCACCTATATAACGCGCATTGGTATCAGATGTCAACACTTGAACTCGAACTCCGGCCAGCGGATAATTGGTCTCGGCATCGTAAACCTTACCACGTATGGTTTGGGTTGGTTGAGCAAAACAAAGAAAAGTAGAAAGTGAGATAAAAACCGCTAATACTTGCTTCATAAACTAATTGTTAAAATTAGGACAAAGCTAATTTCTTTTCTAATTAACTGAACCAAAGGACACAAAAAGTAATCAACAGCGTATTATCAACTCTCCAAAACAAATAGAATCTTCGGAAATCCACTTGCAAAAACCTAAATAAATTCAATATTCTTATTAATTTCACGACTGATAGAAAACTTTACCTTATGGAATTACTGAAAAAAATTGCCCCGCACGCTATAGCTGTTCTAATTTTTGTTGCATTGTCTTGCATTTATTTTAGCCCCTTGTTCGACGGCTATTCATTAAAACAAAGTGATGTAAAACAATTCCAAGGAATGTCCAAGGAAATCGTAGATTATCGAATTCAAAATGGTTCAGAACCACTGTGGACCAATTCAATGTTCGGTGGAATGCCTGCCTATCAAGTTTCTGTTACACACGAATCTAATTTATTAGTTTTTGTTGATCGATTTTTAAAATTAGGTTTACCTATTCCCGTTGGTGTTTTATTTATATCCATGCTTGGTTTTTATATTTTCGGTCTTTGCCTAAGGCTTAGTCCATGGTTAAGTATCGTTGGGGCAATCGCCTTTGGTTTTTCATCATTTAATATTCTTTATATTGGAGCTGGACACATGACGAAAGTTAATGCAGTGGCCTATATGGCACCAGCATTGGGGGGTATGATTCTCGCTTTTCGGGGGAAATGGCTGGTTGGGTCGATTATTTTCGCCTTGTTTTTTGGACTGAACCTAACCTCCAATCACCTTCAAATTACGTATTATCTCGCCATTCTTTTGGGAGCAGTTGCCTTAGGTGAAACCATTCGATTACTAGTTGCGAAACAATTTATTGATTTAGGCAAAACACTTGGTGCTTTGGTCATTGCAGGAGTTATTGCTGTTCTCCCTTCGTCTAGCAACTTACTTACCACTTATGAATATAGTAAATATACGACTCGAGGTGCAACCGATTTAACAATTGAACCCGATGGAAAAAAGAAAGATGTTTCAACACAAAAAGGATTGAATACAGATTATATTCTCGAATACAATTATGCGCCAGGAGAATTTCTTTCTGTTTTTATTCCGAATGCCAAAGGAGGTAAAGATGACTACATCGGGAATAACGAATCTGCAATGGAGAAAATAGATTCCGATTATGCTGATCAAGTTGGACAAAGTAGTCAATATTGGGGAGGTCAACGCTTTAGCGGCGGCGCAATTTATATGGGTGCAATCATGTTCGCTTTGTTCCTTCTTGGTCTTATATTCGTGAAAGACTCCCTAAAATGGCCTTTTTTAGCACTAGGTTTTGTTATTCTATTTTTGGTTGGAAAAGAGAATTTTATGAATGATCTTTTCCTGAACCATTTTCCTATGTACAATAAGTTCCGAGATTCTAAAATGATCTTGGTGATTCTTCAAGTTATCATACCGGCTATGGCTTTATTGTTTATTGATAAGCTAACAAAAAAAGAAGGGGTTTGGGGAAATCAAAAAACTTGGTTAATTGGTACTGGAGCAATTTTAGGATTATTGGCTATACTTTATATATCTCCTTCCATATCAGGATCGTTCCTGAAATCTGAAGAAATTAAACAGTTTAGTGATGCCGCAGGATCAGTAAAAGAAGCCGATAAAATCGAAATGATTAATGGAATAAAGTCAACATTAATTGATGCTCGAAAAGAAATTTTCAAAGCGGATATTGGAAGATCTTTCCTGTTTATTGGATTGGTAGGATTACTACTTTTCTTATTCTTGAAAAATAAAATTAAGCCTTTGTTCGTAATTACGGGGATAGCTGTTTTGGTATTAATTGACCAAATGTCGGTTAGTAAAAGATACCTGAATAATGAAGAAGGAGACATGGGATATTTAAGCTACGAGGAAAAACAAGCTGGTGGGCTTCCTTACTCGCCAGAAAATGGAGATAAATTTATTTTAGCAGCTGAGAAAAAATCGATTGCCAATTTCAGTTCCTTGAGTGCATCCTTTGCTCAGCAAATGAAATCGTATAATTTATATGAATCCATTGAAGATGATGCATCCTTGAAACAACTCGCTGATTATAGTATTCTTGGTTTGAATACGGATTATCGGGTATTTAATTTCAACAACCCTTTCAATGAGACATCGACAAGTTATTTTCATAAAAGCATTGGAGGTT
>CAMAQX010000126.1 GCA_945860455.1 Lishizhenia tianjinensis | reverse complement strand
TACAATTTTCCGTATGCATTTTCAATTCATAATTTTGAGCCAATAACTGGACGTGTGCATCAGCCACCTCCGGTTCATCAAACGTTTGAAACAGGAGCCTTTGCGATTTGTTCCTTTGTTCCACGGATGTATGATTATCATCCAGATTCCATTCCTGCACCTTACAATCACAGTAATATTGATTCAGACGAAGTACTTTATTATGTAGATGGAGATTTCATGAGTCGAAATCATGTGGATAAAGGTCAAATTACACTGCACCCTGCTGGTATTCCACATGGCCCACATCCAGGAGCATACGAACGCAGTATTGGCCAAAAAGAAACGCAGGAACTTGCTGTTATGATCGATACGTTTAAACCGTTGAAATTAACCAAACAAGCGCTTGGTGTTGAGATGTCCGATTATATGAAATCATGGGTATTATAACGAAATAAAAATAAATTATAACTAATTCTTTATGTCAGAAGAAATAAAAAAATCAAAAGAGGTTTCCAATGTTGAATATGGCTTGGAAAAGATTTTTGAGGGTGCAGGAGATTTTTTACCTTTATTAGGAACTGATTATGTTGAGTTCTATGTGGGTAATGCGAAACAGTCTGCTCATTATTATAAAACAGCCTTTGGTTTTCAATCTCATGCCTACGCTGGATTGGAAACAGGTTTAAAAGATCGAGTTTCTTACGTGTTAAAACAAGATAAAATTCGTTTGGTTTTAACCACTGCGCTTGTAAGCGATTCTCCCATTGGAGAGCACGTTAAAAAACACGGAGATGGCGTTAAAGTAATTGCTTTGTGGGTGGAAGATGCTCGTAAATCATTTGAAGAAACAGTGAAACGCGGTGCAAAAGTTTACATAGAACCTGTTGTTGAAAAAGATGAACAGGGTGAAGTAGTTCGTGCAGGTATTTATACTTACGGAGAAACCGTTCACGTGTTTGTTGAGCGCAAAAACTATAACGGTGAATTTTTACCTGGATATAGAAAGTGGGAAAGCGACTACAACCCAGCACCATTAGGTTTAAAATATATTGATCACATGGTGGGTAATGTGGGCTGGAATCAAATGAATGATACCGTAAAATGGTATGAAGATGTTATGGGCTTTGTAAACTTTTTAACCTTTGACGACAAGCAAATTACCACTGAATATTCAGCTTTGATGAGTAAGGTTATGAGTAACGGAAATGGTCGTATTAAATTCCCAATTAACGAACCTGCTGAAGGGAAGAAAAAATCTCAAATTGAAGAATATATTGATTTTTATGAAGGTGCTGGCGTGCAACATTTAGCGTTAGCAACTGATGATATTATTAAAACGGTTGCCGATTTAAAAGCTCGTGGGGTTGAATTTTTACCACCACCGCCTCAAGCATATTATGATGAAATACCTACGCGATTAGGTGTTCACAGAGATATGATGAAAGAGGATATTAAAGAACTTCAACGATTATCCATCCTTGTTGATGCAGATGAAGAAGGCTACTTATTACAAATTTTCACTAAACCAGTTGAAGATCGCCCTACTCTATTCTTCGAAATCATTCAGCGCATGGGAGCAAAGGGTTTTGGAGCAGGTAACTTCAAGGCACTTTTTGAATCTATTGAACGCGAGCAAGAAAAGCGCGGAACTTTGTAGTTCTTAATATAAACTGAGAGGGGTTGCGAGTTTCGTGCCTTTTTTTATCTAAATTTTGAAAAAGTTTTGTTATATTTAAAGTTATATTAGATTAAAAACTATTCATTTCAAATGACCTTGGCAAAAAATCAGATAAGAGAAATATTACTTTACAGCTCGATTAGTGAAAAGGTAAAAGTTTCTGTTCACTTTCAAAACGGAACCTTTTGGCTCACTCAAAAAGTAATTGCAAAATTGTTTGGTGTCAATGTTCCTGCTATTAGCAAACACTTAAAGAATATATTTGAAAATCAAGAATTAAATAAAAATTCAGTTGTTTCCAAAATGGAAACAACTGCGAAAGACAACAAAACATATTCAACCAATTTTTATCGTTTAGAAGCAATTTTAGCTGTTGGTTACCGAGTAAATTCAGATCAAGCAACTGATTTCAGAAAATGGGCAACTACCATCCTCCATGAATTTATCATCAAAGGTTTTGTAATGGATGATGAACGATTAAAACAAGGGAAAAACTTTGGTCAGGATTACTTTGATGAACTTTTAGAAAGGATAAAGGAAATTAGAGCAAGTGAGCGAAGATTTTATCAGAAAATTACGGATTTATATGTATTGAGTACTGATTATGATAAGGAAAGTGGGCAAACAAAACATTTTTTTGCTAATCTTCAGAACAAACTTCATTTGGCAATAACAGGAAAAACAGCCGCAGAGATAATTTATACATATGCGGATGCTACTAAACTTTATATTGGATTAAAGACTTGGAAAGATGCTCCCAATGGTAAAAATCTAAATATCCTGTATAACTGAATAACAGATTCAATTACGCATAAAACTTTTTTTTGCAAAAGTAGCGATTCAGTCTTTAAATGTAGCTTTGTGCATCGTGTCAAGTTCAGTGCTGGCAGACAGTTTTCGTCTCCGAAATCATTAACCTCTTTATTTGCAAACCTTTAGCGGTCAGTTTGCGATATTCGCAACAAACAAATTGAGTGTTGCGGTATTTACTAACAATAGTGTTATAAACTTCATTACATTTGATCACAATCAAATCTAGAACAAATGAAATATTGTCTCATCCTTTTTATGATACTGTTTGACACATGTAGTAATGCTCAATCTGAGAATTCTTTTTATGTCAAAAATAAAAATGACGGCGAAGTCAAAAAAGTATATGGTGATAGGATAAAACTCCTTTATGTTTATTCCGGAGATTCTTTCATTAAAGTAAAAGGTGTAATAAATGAAATAAGCGAAAATAAAATCAAGGTTAATTACAAATGGATAGAAGTTTCAAGGATTAGTAGAATTATTTTACATGGCCTCATTAAAACATGTATCGGTTCATTAGGTCTTGCTATCAGTGCAGGTGTCATTTACATGAAAAGAAATACAACAGAATCAGAACCCAGTATTTTCACACAAGAAGAAATCATTGGTTTTACTGTGATGCCTATCATTATCTCCTCTGCCGCGGTTTTACTCAACCCTATGAAATATAGGCCTGAAAAGTTTGTTTTTAAACCTACTTGGCACCAAAAAAATAATCCCTAACAGCAAAAAAACTCCTGTTTCTTGAATGCTTATAAACCCTTTGTTTAATTCTTTAAAAACTATAAAATGAAAAATATAATCCAAAAACTCCTATTTACCTTTCTTTTTTTTGGGACACTTCATGTATTTGGTCAAAAGTCAAATATCAGTTCACCCGTTGACTCTACGAAAACGTATAAAATAGAACTACATGATCACTCTATTTTTATTGGCAACATTCTAAAAAAAGATTCGGTTAACCTTGTCATGAGAACCCAATCAATTCCTAAACTTGAAATTCAAATTTCAAAAATAAAATCAATAGAAATTGTTGATAAAGCAAATTTGAAAAATGGGAGCTATTGGTTTCCCAATCCTCATGCAACTAGATATTTATACGCACCATCAGCTTTTAATCTAAAAAAAGGAGAGGGATATTACCAAAATACATTGTTAGTGTTGAACTCCTTTAATGTCGGTATTACTGATAATATCTCCATTGGTGGAGGATTAGAACTAACTTCCACATTCAGAGCGGCTCCCATATTTTTTATCACTCCTAAGGTTGGTTTCAAAATTTCCGAAAAGTTTCATGCAGGTGGTGGTCTTTTATTTGCGAGTGTTCCTTTCTCTTCTTCTATAAGCAATCGATCTTATTTGGGGACTGCTTTTCTAAGCGGCACTTTAGGAACCAAAGAACATAATATTACCAGTAGCTTAGGTTGGGGATTTATAGAAGGTGAATTTTCTCAGAGACCAATTATTACTCTTTCAGGCATGACGCGTATATCAAAAAGAGCTGCATTAGTGTCTGAAAACTGGTTAATTCCAACAGATGGTTATTACGGTTTGTTCTCATACGGAGTAAGATTTTTTGGTGAAAAAATGGCTATTGATTTAGCCTTCGTAAATAATCCTGATATTTTTCAGATAATCGTAATAGGCATTCCTTATGTGAGTTTTACTGTGAAATTTTAAAATAATACACTCAACGTAAAAGCTAACCATTTAAACAATCAAACACCTACTCTACCTAAGCAAAACAAAATCAAGACAATCCATTCATCACTTCAAATTGATGGTGCTTTCTCAAGAACTGATTACAGAATTGATTGAAAACAAAAGAAATAGAATTGAATCTAATAACAAAGCCCGGAAATGATAATCGGACGAGTAATATCAAAAGCAGGATTATTTCAGAAGATATACTGCGTGATGAAAGTATTTTTTTTAATTTCTGGCTTCGTTTTAATCAAAACTTTCTATCTTAAACGGACAACTCGGTTTAAGTTTTCTGCAATGAACTCTGCTAGCGTCGATCGTTTAAAAATAAAATCATCATGAAACTAAGCCCTACCCTTTTCGTTATTCTTATTATATTTAGTTTAAGTCTTGGGTTAAATGCTAAAGAAAATACACCGTCCAAAAAACTGTACAACCCCAATGCAGATGCAATAACAGACATCACCAATGCTATAGCAATTGCAAAGAAAGAGAATAAACATGTTTTACTGCAAATTGGCGGTAACTGGTGTAGTTGGTGCATTGCTTTGATAAAAAGGTGAACGATACGCTGGAACTAAAGAAAATCTTGAATGAAAATTATGTGGTGTATCACCTGAATTATAGTAAGGAAAATACCAATAGTGAAATATTTAAGTATTTAGGCTTTTCGCAACGATTTGGATTTCCAGTTTTTGTCATTCTAGATTCAGATGGTAATCGACTACATACGCAAAATAGCTCTTACCTTGAAGAAGGAAAAGGTCATAGTGTTCAAAAAGTGAAAGAGTTTTTAGAAAGTTGGATGGTCAAATCACTTGATCCAGTCAATTATAAAAACTAAGTATTCTTCTTTTTGAATAACAATTAAGGGGTTAAATAACTTATTTTCGGAGCACCCTATTGGCTTCGGATTATGGCGATACTTTTTTTGTTAAAAACTATGTGGATAGAAGTTAAATACATGTTATTTTCAATTTCCGAAAAATTCTATTTTTGATTTATAAATCCAAACAGTGAAAAATATCCTTATTTATGTTTTTGCCCTTATTTATACTTTCAGTATGAATGCCCAAAATCTACTAAACAACGGTACGTTTGAATTTGGTGGTCCTGGATATGGGTTCTGGGTAGATGGCCAAGGATATGTTCAGTTAAATACACCTTATTCGGGATCTACTTCTGCAGGAAATTACGCTTTTGTTGCAAATCCCCAAGTAACGAACACCTTAATTTTTTCTTCTTCCGCTGACCATACCTCAGGAAATGGTAAAATGATGGTGATTGATGGCAATACAACGGGCGGTCAACAACGATTTTGGAAAGCAGGTGATAATGGAGGTGGTATTTGTAATTTGCAGGTTGGACAATCCTATGAATTTAGTTATTGGGTAAAAACGGTCTCTAATAGCATAGCAGGTAATTCAGAATTGGCTGACATACGAATTTCCATAAATAATGCATCTGCTGTAACCCTCGCATTTGGAACTACCTTAGCTCCTATTCCAAATTTTGGTTGGCTACAAGTTCGTTATACATTCACTGCGACAAGTTCTTGTGTAAACCTTGAGTTATATAACGAGAATATCAATGCAATCGGTAATGATTTTGCCATTGATGATGTGGTATTGAAAAAAAACAATGTCCCTTTAGATTTTACTTATTCCGTAACACCAATAAATTGCTCGGAAGATAATTCTGGAATGATTGTTATTTACCCCACTGGAGGTCTACCACCTTATTTATTTCAAATCAATGGTCAACAACCGCAAGCAATCACAAACGACACAGGTATTTTTCAATATGTTGAGCCAGGTACATATACCATAGGACTTATGGACGCAAATGGTGTTGTCGACTCCGTTCAACAGGTGGTTGTTTCAACTATTTCCCCCATAGCAATTAATCCTTCAGATACCGCTGTTTGTCCAAATACAGCCTTGGTTTTTCAAGCTATTGGTGGCGCGAATTACCAATGGAGCGCTTCACCAAATGATCCTGAACTGTTAATTTCTAATCTCGATTCAATTCAAATATCACCAAACAATTCTACCACCTACACAGCGTCTGCGACTATTTCTAATTTGAATAGTATTTATAATGGAGATTTTGAAGCTGGAAATAATGGTTTCGTTACCGATTATGCTTTTTATGCGCCTTCCAATCCAAACGGAATCCAAAGAAGTTATGGAGTTTTAACCAATCCAAGCAATTGGTTCCCAACTTTTAATGCCTGCATTGATCACACTTTGGGAAATGGATTTGGTAAAATGTTAGTCGTGGATGGTTCCACATATAATTTGGGAACGGATGAGTTTTGGAGCCAAACAGTTGCTGTTGAGCCAAATAAAAATTACGTATTTAGTTTTTGGGTTTCCTCTTTGACCGCTTTAAATTTAGCTCAAATTAAAACACAAATTAATGGAATTGATTTAGGAAATTATTCTGTTTTAACTCAAAATTGTGCTTGGAATCAAATTTCGTATAATTGGAATTCAGGTTCTAATTTGATAGCAACGATTAGCTTGTCTGACCTTAATTATCAAGGAAATGGAAACGATTTCGCAATTGATGATATTTCATTAAAAACAACTAGTGTCTGTTCCGCAGAAGTAACTGTAACCATGGCAACTGCTAATCCAAATTATGGATTATCCTATCCTACAAATAGTTGTATTAATGAAGGATTGGTTTCTCCGGTATTCGGTCCAGATTTTGTTTCAGGTGGTATCTTTAATGTAATACAACCAGGAATTAATATTGACAATCTAACCGG